>JANWJZ010000011.1 GCA_025451675.1 Halanaerobiales bacterium
AGATCCAGTTCCGGGCCGTAATTGGAGTAAAAAGCCCTTTCCTTTGTCGGCCCGATAGCTCCGACACTGATGACTTCAGGATATCTGGCCGGGTAGAGGACAGCGCCGCTGCCATTATTGCCGGCAGCTGCCACCACCGTTACCTGCTGCTGGACAGCGTATTGTACGGCCTCCCTTAAAGCAGCGGTATCCATGGAACCGGCCAGGCTCAGGTTGATAATATCGGCACCATTATCAACAGCCCAGTAGATACCCTGAATAAGAGTACTATAATCCCCTGTTCCAGTTTCCCCAATAACCCGTACCGGCATAATGCTGACATTCCAGTTAATACCTGCTATACCCTGCTGGTTATTGGTTATTGCCCCGATAATACCGGCAACATGGGTTCCATGGCTGAACTGGGTGCTTGTATCTGTAGGGTCATTGTCATCATCAATGAAATCATAACCGGGAACTATATTTCCGGCCAGGTCCGGATGGCCAGGCAGGATACCTGTATCAAGAACGGCTACTGTTACCTCTTTGCTTCCCCGCCAGTCTTCCCAGACCGACTCCAGTTCGAGGATATGCAGATTCCATTGTTTTGGATAGCCTGGATCATTGGGAATAGCCTGTATATGTATCAGATATTCTGGTTCTATATAGGAGACCAGGGGATTTTTTTTCAGATGACTGATTACCTCATGGTTTTCTTCAGCCAGGCTGATCTTGTAAATATTTTCCCTGACTTTATTAAGTACTTTGCCTTTTCCCTTTAAAACTTCATTCTGGAGATAATCTCCATCAATGTCCTGCTCTAACTTTACTATATATTCCCGGGGCTTTATATTGGCAGTTTCCAGGGGTATAGTAAAAATATTTTCTTCCACTGAGCTGATTGCCAGCCTTTCACTGCCAACAGGGCCGGAAGTAGTGTAGGACTGGACAGCCATTACATCAGCTGTTTCCGGTAATTCTACCCTGCCTGTAATATAAAAAAGTTCTTCCCTGGTGATATCTCTACTACAGCCTGAAGCTATTAATATAATAATGGAGATAATTATAAAAATAATGCTGTGTTTTTTTCTCTTTTTAAACATGATCATACCTGCTTTCATTTTAGCATTCTTCTTTATTTCTAAATTATCTCTGTAAGGCGAAAATCCTTCCGGTAGATGATGGAAGTTTATTTTTTGCAGGTATTCTTAAAAGATGGTAGAATTATAAATAATGTAGAAATAGAAGGAATTTCAGGAATGATTATTTACTGGCAAGGGGTATTTGCTAATGTACAGGATCTGGCGAAACAGGATTATAGATATCTATATCATCAAAGAAGTATTGCTTCCGTATCTGGCCGGAGTAGCAATAGTTACAGTAATCGGGCTGAGTAATTTCTTATTTCAGCTGACAGACCTGATTATTGTCAAGGATATTCCTGTTAATATAGTTCTAAAACTTTTACTTTATCAATTACCTTATATTATTGTTCAGTCTTTTCCCATTGCTATTTTATTTGCCACACTCTACGGCATGTCCAGGCTGAACAGGGAGAATGAGTTTACAGCCCTTAGGTTAGGGGGAATCAGCCTCTACAGGCTGATACTGCCTTTGATTTTCCTGGGCCTGGTTATCAGCGCCTTTACCTATTATATTAATGAGGAGATTGTCCCCTGGACCCATCATGAAGCCCAGAATATTATCCGGATTAATATTTTAAAACAACCCTTACCGGATGTGCAGGACAATGTTTTTTTCAAGGGACCAGAGGGCAGGTTATTTTTTGTCAACAAATATAATCAGGAGGAAGGGCTCCTGGAAAGGATAATAGTATATGAACTGCCTGATGGTGATGAATTCCCTGTTATTATTACAGCCCGTTCAGCGAAGATCCTGGGGAATAAATGGCGCCTGGATGGGGGAATTATCCATCAATATAATGATGACGGAGAACTCTATCAGGCCTTAATTTTTGATACCATGGAATATGAGGTTGCCAGAGAGGTAGAGAACTTTTATGGTGAACAGAGGACTACTGCCGAGATGAGTAGAAAGAGGTTGAAAAAAGAAATTGATCTTTTCCAGCGTAGCGGTATAAATGTTGACAGCCTGCTGATTGATTATCATTTAAAACTGACCATGCCTCTTTCTGCACTGATCTTTATCCTTATCGGGACTCCTCTCAGTTTAAGCAGTAAAGACAGCCGGTCGGTCAGTATTGTTTTTACTATTGTTATTGTCTTTCTTTATTATCTGCTTCTCTCCATTTCCCAATCCTTTGGCAAAAATGGTAAACTGGATCCACTGCTGGCTGCCTGGCTGCCTAATATAATCTTCGGGATAATCGGTCTTATATTATTGCTGGGACGGGAGAAGTGGCAGAACTGGCTGGCCCGGCTCTCCAGGTTTTTCCCTTTCCTGGTTGCCATTTTACTTTTCTGCTCCTGTAGTTTCACAGTGGGGGCAGAAACCTTTAATATCTACAATGCCGATAGATTGACTTACAGGCAAGATCTGGGCCAGTATGAACTCAGTGGTGATATTATGGGCCAGTATGATGTTTATCATATTAAGGCTGAGACCATAAAAGTTAAAATGGCTGACGGTACGGAGCAGGAATATGCCGGGGTTAAAGAGATTGCCATTGATAAAGGGAAATTGACCGGTTGTGAGCTGGATACCCCTCATTATTATCTGGATGCAAAAGAAGTAATTATCTATCCAGGTGATTATTTAATAGCTAAACATGTTGTCTTCCGCGAATTAAATGGTAAATTACCTCTTTTTTATACCCCTTTCCTCTATATCTCCCTGAAGGAAAGAGAACAGAATCTTATCCTTGAGCCTGGTTATAGTGCTACCCGCGGTTGGTTTCTAAAATCCACTCTGCGTTACTGGTATGAGGACAGGCTGCCCGGAGAACTATTTCTTGATTACTATACTATTTCCGGCCTGGCCGGTGGTTTTAAACAACATTTCCTTTATGAGAAAGATTTAAAGGCTTATTTATACCTATATGGCCAGGAGAACAGGACAGATTTACCCGGTTTATTTAACTGGCGGGGTGAACTGAGCATAGATAATAATAAAAGCCAGTGGAAGACTGATACCCTTATCAAATATATAAATTATGATGATTATTCCTATACAAATGGCCGGATTAACCTGAATAATAAAGTTGATACCTGGACCCTGGATTTGCGTTCCTATTTTACCAGCAGGGATTATTATGAATCAGATAAAAATGATAGGAAGGACCTGGATTTTGATTTGAACTTTGATAAAAAATTCCCCGATAACTGGCGTTATCACCTGGATCTGTACCGGGATTACCGCTATAATCCGGAGGAAGGTTTAAAACAGCGCTGGGGTGGTTCCACCTATCTGGCCCGGAATCTGGGCAGGCTGGATTACAGGGTTACCCTGGAGAGAAGGGCCCCGACCTTTACGGAAGCAAAGGAGGAAGACCAGGTCAGTTATTACCGTTTACCGGAGTTTTCCGTTAATTACAACCCGTCCGGGCCCTGGAATCTCAGTTTTAAAAGCGGCAGGTATTATGAAGATCAGGCTAAGGTTGACGGCCTGCGGGGCCAGCTGGGTATCGGTTACCGCAGGGCCTGGCCTTTATTCAGGAATATCAGCTTCAGTACAGACCAGTCCTTTACGGGCAGCGTTTATAAAATACTTGAAGATAAAAGGGAAAACAACTATTACTGGCAAAGCAGGGAAGGGGAATATAGTATCTACGGTGTCCCTTTCCAGGTAAATTATAGTGCCACCCATAACCTACTGGTGCCCCTTTACCCCGGCCTTAGTTGGAATACTAGATATACCTATAAGGATTACTGGGGGGACAGCCCATTTACTTTCGATTCCACCATCAGGGAAAGGGTAGATACTTATTTAAGATATAACAGGGCCGGCCTTTATATTAATCTGGCTGGCGGTTATGATATCTATAATCTGAGATATTTGCCGGTTTCGGCAACATTAAGATGGCAGATTAAGAAGAATTGGAATCTGAACATGGGCACATCCTATGACCCGGTGACAATGAGTTTCGGTGATTTTGTCTTGACCAATAAATATAAAGACGAGGTCTGGGAGATTAATACCGGGCTGAGATATGATTTAAACAATAATATGGTAAAGGTGCTGGATAATCAGTTAATCTTCGACCTGGAGGATGACTGGCGTTTTGAATTAAATAGTAGTTATGATTATAGTTATAACGCCTTAACTACTGCCAACCTGGCTCTCCGGAAGGTTTTCCATTGCCGTTCCCTGACCTTCCGTTATGATTATGTAAAACAGGAATATTCCCTGGAATATAATATTAATTTATTTCCCGGGCAATCTGTCTCAGTGGGCAGGAGCCAGGATGAATCCTTTATGTTTGACTTTGGACTGGAGGAGCTCCTGGGAATGGAGTAAGAATAGCGGCAAGGAGGAGTATTGATGAAAAAGTCTTTTCCGATGATTCTTCTATTGATGCTTATCTTTTTTAGTTATGTCATATTTTTCAACGGTGAGATAAGGGGAGAGGAAGGAAGTGCCAGGAAGAATGCCTTAATCATCCGGACCGGCAGGCTGAATAGTACAGAGGGCAGGATAGAGGGCAGTGATGGGGTTGTCCTCATCAAAGGAGATGTAGAGATTAAAGGGGAAAAATTACTTTATTTTGAAAAGGAGAAACGGGCTGAAATCAGCGGAGGAATTAAATTAACCCATGAAAAAGGTGAGATTTCCAGCCAGTCTATGGAGGCTTTTGTCGAGGTTGACCGTTATATTTTCCGGGAAGAGGTAAAGATGCTGCAGAGGTTGGAAGAGGGCGATTTTAATCTGAGTAGCCCCTATCTGGAACTATTAAAGGAAAGTAATTCCTTCAGGGCCAGCCGGGGAGTAGTTATAAATTTTAAAGGGAGGACCCTGAAAGGAGAAGAGGTTTTCTATAATGATCAGGAAGAGACCCTGGAATTAGTAAAAAATGTCTATATTGAAGAGGATAATGGTGACTGGGTAAAGAGTGAACGGGCTGTTTTTTATCTCAAGACAGAGGAATTTATTGCAGAAGGCAATGTAGAGCTGGAGTTAGATCTTTCTACAGAGTGAGGGTTTAGTGGTTAGAGGAAAACACTACAGAGGAACAAGAAAATAATGCCTGGCCATCCAGATATTGCATAATGGATTTCATTTACAGCACTTCCACCCGGTGGTATAATAGGCACAGGATGGGAGTGAGTGAGGTATGTTTTTCTGGAAAACAGGTTTTATAAAAGATATACTTGTTTTATTGATAAGCTCCATCCTTTTGGGCACTGTACTGGTGCTGGTTGGAGCTTATTTAGCTGATAATTATTTTGCTGATATAGTCAGTGGGATTATTGGGGATTATGGTGAATATGATCTCCTTTTTACAGTGAGCAGTGATCAGGAAGAACTGGCTGTAGAACAGATCAGGCAGGTGGCAGCAGAGACTTTACCTGGTTCCAGGTTGAAGAAGGGGCCTGATGTGGCAGGAATCAGCAGTTACTTATTGAAGATCCCGGAGGAGTTTAAGAATGAAAAGGTTTATGTTAATTTAGGCCGGTATTTTGCCGATATCCCTGGTTTAAACAGCAGGACCATTATGACTGAGCCCCGCCTGTCAGTGAGGGGGTTCAGGGGTAACAGCCGCTCCTATATAAGGCCGATGCTGGAGAAAATCGAGGGAATAAATTTTTTATACCCTTCAAGTGATGGTTTTGATATTATTGTAAAAAGCCCTGAATTGCTTTCTCAGGTTAAAGATGAGATAGAGAAGGTCCTGGCCCAATACAGGCTGTTGGAGATAAGGTATCCCTTAAACCAGCATCCAGAGGATTTAATGAAGATGGAAGAGCAGGTTATCAACTTATTGAAGGGAAAGCTGGACGAGGTTATCAGTGTTACCAGGAGTGATAATTCAGGACAGGTATCCCTGTTGGTCAGTTTACAGGAGATGAAGAATTTCCTGCTCTCTTATGCCAGCAAGGTGATTGTTGAGGAACCGTCCAATAGCTATAGTATTTCAGTGGGGAATAGGTTATTGGCCAGGACTGCTGACGGACATTACCTGGAATTGAAGGTTATCGACAATCAGGATGGAAGGATTACTGCCATAATCCAGCAGGGGGATATAGCCAATATTTCTTCAGAAGAGCTGGAGGTTTTCACTACTGACAGCAAAGGAAGACAAAGGGAAAAACTGGGTAGTGGTTTTATCCGTAATCCCCGGGAGGATCTGGCCCTAACCCTGAGCAGGCTGGATGAGATTACACCGGTATTAAATGCTTTTATCACCCAGAGTGAACAGCTAATCGAGTTTAGCGACATGTTGGATGATAATCTGCAAAATATTAACCAGGGGCTGGGCCAGGTAGAAGAACTTGGTGGGAAATTGAGCAAGTCCCTGGCGGAATGGCAGGAACAGGAACTCTCAAGTTTCCTCCAGGATTTACTGGCTATACTGGGCGATTTAAAGAGTAATGTAGGGGATATAACAGATATACAGCGGGATTTAATCCAGACCAGTAACCGGCTGAAGGAGGGAGCTGGCTTAATCGAAGAGAGATTGATCTATGTCCCCCGGAGCAATAGTATTTATGAACAACTGGAAGAACTGAAGGATGTTTTCCTGCAATTGTCTGTTGCCCTTGATCAAAATTATGACCTGGTGGCAGCGAGACTGGATGATATGGATCCAGTGCTTATTTCCATCGACAGCTGGCAGGATAAAATAGGCTCCCTATTGAAGGTAGAGGAAGCCCTAAACAGTGGGGCTGAATGGGAAGAAATAGATTTGCTGATCGGTGAGATTGATGAGGTTATCAATGCTTTCGATACTGAACATTTACAGGCTAGTTTAAGATCTATTCAGGAGATTTTACTGGAACTGCAGACCGGCCAATTGCCTCTGGTTCTTGAACAGCTATCCTATATACAAAATTCCTTACCGGATATGAAGGAAGAGGAGATTGTAGAAACCATTAACCTTATCGATAGTTATATAGCCGGTGAGGTTATTCCCGGAGACCAGATTCAGCTCCTGTTGAAGGGGGACTATGATGCTGATCGGTTGATAGAGGAGATTGGGAAAATCATCGCCAACCCGGCGGTAACTTATCTGGAGATGGAGGCGGGTATTTTACAGGCTAATCCCCGGAGTGAGATATTGAATCTCCTGCGGCAGGTGAAATCAGTAATTTCCATTATCATCGCCTTTATTTTTACCGTTCTCTTATTGATTCTGGATCACAGCCTCATCGTCAGTGTCCTGAGACTGAATGACAAAAAGGGATATCTATATGGTTTTTGTACAGGAGGTTTTATCTTCAGTATGATCTGTTTCCTTAGCAGGGTGAGCTTCCCTTATCTGAATTTTGGCATTGAATTTTTCATTGGCGGAATAACAGGCCTGATTATGGCTCTACTGGCCAGGATGCTTAATCCGGTCAGCAGGGAAGAATGGGAAGCAGGGAAGGCCCTGGGCCTCTCGCCGGCAGAAATCATGCATGAGATAATCATCCCGGCAGCCAAACCTGGACTGCTTTATCTGATGAACTATCCCAGGATGATCTTTAAATAAGCAGAAAATTGGATGGCAAGGATTATATAAATCCGGGGAGGTAAAGGATGCTTAAGATAAATAATTTGAAAAAAGCCTATGGCAATGATATAGTAATAGATGGATTAAATTTAGAATTGGGAGCAGGAGAGATTATTGCTGTGATGGGTCCCAGCGGCTGTGGGAAATCCACCTTTATCCGTTGCATAAACCGTCTGGTGGAACCTGATTCCGGTGAGATTTTCTTTAATGATATTCCCATTCATAATTTAAAGGCCGCAGAAATGGAGAAAATAAGATTGAATATTGGTTTTGTCTTTCAGCATTTTAATCTAATCCGGCGTTTGACTGTGAAGGAAAATGTTTCTTTAGGATTGATTAAAAAGGGTTATTCTATAGAAGAGGCTTTTGAGAAGTCTCTGCTGGCCCTGCAGGATGTGGGCCTGGCTCACCTGGCTGATAGCCCTGTGGACAGGCTCAGTGGTGGAGAAAAGCAGCGGGTGGGGATTGCCCGGGCCCTGGTGATGGAACCGGACCTGATTTTATTGGATGAACCTACTGCTTCCCTTGATCCAATCCTGGTTACAGAAGTACTGGATACACTGGAAAGGATTGCGAAGGAAAGAAGTAATACTTCCATGATTATTGTTACCCATGAGGTAGCCTTTGCCCGCCGCGTAGCTGATAAAATATATTTTATGGATCAGGGCAAATTTGTCGAATGCGGGCCTCCGGAGGAGGTTTTAAGCAATCCTTCGTCATGGATAGGTAAAAAGTACAAAAAAATTATAAATTATTATTAAAAGGGTTATATCATGCAGGAAATTTTAAGTGAATATTGAATAAAGATATAGATAATAGGAAGGAGGGAAGGTGTAATGTTCACTGCCCAGTCTTTGCAGAAAACCATCGCCAGACCGTTGGAATATTCAGGGATAGCACTTCATACCGGAAAGGAAGTAAATATGAGATGCCTTCCCGCTGAAGCGAATAGTGGTATCATATTCCGCCGGGTTGATCTGGAAGGGCATCCGGAGATTAAGGCAGAACCAGGCAATGTGGTCTCAACCAGGAGGTGTACCAGTATTGGCCTGAAGGATGATCCGGCCGTTACTGTTCATACTATAGAGCATATTATGGCTGCTTTATGGGCCTGTGATATAGATAATATAATTATCGAGTTGGATAATCCTGAGACACCAGTAGCTGATGGAAGCGCTTTACCCTATGTTGAGTTAATCCGGCAGACAGGTGTTAAGGAACTGGAAGAAGAGCGGCAGATTATAAAGGTTGATGAACCCCTCTGGGTGAGGAAGGGAGACATGTATCTGGTTATCCTTCCTTATGAAGGTTTCAAGATTTCCTATACTCTGGTTTATGACCATCCGGTTATCGGCACCCGGTTTTTTGAATATGAAAAGGGTGTCAATGACTTTATTGGAGAGATTGCCCCTGCCCGCACCTTTGGTTTTGAGCGGGAGGTAGAGCTGCTCCATAAAAGGGGGCTGGCCCTGGGGGGCAGCCTGGAGAATGCCGTTTTGATTGGTGATGACAGGACTATCAATCCATTAAGATTCAATGATGAGTTTGTAAGGCATAAAATACTTGATATTGTGGGAGATATGTTTTTAAATGGATTTATTGAAGGCCATCTTCTTGCTGTCCGTTCCGGTCATTTCTTACATGTAGAACTGGCCAGGAAAATATATGATAAATTTAAGCAGAATATAAGTATAGGAGGAGAGAGCAGTGTTATATATTAATCAGATTCAAAATCTATTACCACACCGCTACCCCTTTTTGCTTGTAGACAGGATTGAGGAGGTAGGGGATGGCAGGATAGTCGGTATCAAGAATGTATCTATCAATGAGGAGTTCTTCCAGGGACATTATCCAGGACACCCGATTATGCCCGGTGTTTTAATCATTGAATCCATGGCTCAGGTTGGGGGCTTTTTGATGATGAAGGACCTGGAAAATCCAGAGGATAAATTGCCCTTCTTTGCCGGGATTGATAGGGCCAGGTTCCGCCGGCCGGTAGTCCCTGGTGACCAGTTGAGAATTGTAGGCGAGATGCTTAAATCCCGGGGTAATATTGCCAAAATAAGTGCTAAAGCCTATGTAGATGATGAATTGGCTGCAGAAGCAGAGTTGATGTTTGCCATTCAGGATAGGGAGTAATTTTTTATTAATATTCATAGATAGAAACTATTATTATAGTGTTGTTATTGAACTGGAAAGGGGAGGAAAGGTTGAAAGCTGAAAAGGAAGGCAAAGTACTGCATATGGCAAAGATTCATCCTACTGCCATTGTAGAGCCAGGAGCAAAAATTGGTACAAATGTAGAAATTGGTCCCTATAGTATTATCGGGAAAAATGTGGAAATAGGTGAAGGTACGATCATTGGTCCTCATGTTGTAATTGATGGCTGGACAAAGATAGGCAAAAGGAATCAGATATTCCACGGTGCTTCTATAGGATTGGAACCACAGGATATGAAATTTAAAGGAGAAGAGACCTATTTATTTATCGGGGATAATAATATTATTAGAGAGAATGTAACTATCCACCGTGGGACAGAAGAGGGTGGCGGAGAAACCCGGATTGGAAACAATAACCTGATTATGGCCTATTGTCATATTGCCCATGACTGTCAGTTGGGGAACCATATCATTATGTCCAATGCCACTAACCTGGCGGGCCATGTGGTTATTGAGGATTATGCTGTTCTTGCCGGCTTGACCGGGATTCATCAGTTTGTCAGGGTAGGAAAAATGGCCATGGTGGGAGCTCATTCCAAGGTGGTTAAAGATGTGCCCCCATATATATTGGTGGACGGCCATCCTGCCCGGGTTAATGGTATAAATGTAGTGGGACTGCGCCGTAACGGGGTATCCCCGGAATTGAGGCAGGAGATCAAGAGGGCCTATAAAATCCTTTATAGATCCAATTTGAATATTTCCCAGGCTATAGAAAAAATGGATCAGGAACTGGAAACCAGTCCAGAGATTGAGCATTTTTTAAGATTCCTGCGTAATGCCCAGCGGGGTATCTGTAGATAGGAGAGGATGGGTAATATCATGGAAAGAATAGGTCTGTTAGCCGGGGAGGGAGACCTGCCTTTTATATGGGCCAGAACGGCCAGAAAAAATGGTAGAGAGGTATTTGCCTATAAATTGGTGAATAACGTAAATCCTCTGCTGGAAGAAAGTGCTGATCAGGTAAGGAGCATTAATATAGGTATGCTGGATGATTTAATAAGCAGCTTAAAGGCAGACGGGATTGAAGAACTGGTAATGATTGGCGGTATTGATAAAACCATGCTCTTTCAGGGTATTGCCCTGGATGTCCGGTTTAAGGCTCTCCTGGCAGGGTTGAAAGACCTTAATAATGATAGTATTCTATCAGCTATTGTAAATGAATTTGAGAGAGAAGGAATCAGGGTCCTGCCGCAGAGTCTCTACCTGGAAGACCTGTTGGCTGGACATGGTATATTAAACTCCCTGCAACCTGATGAGCAGTTGCTTTCAGATTTAAAATATGCTTTTAAAATGGCCCGGGAAATAGGGCGGCTGGATATCGGCCAGACAGTAGTTGTGCAGAACAGGACTGTACTGGCAGTGGAGACCATAGAGGGTACCGATGAGGCCATCAAAAGAGGCGGGAAATTATCTGGCCCCGGTGTAGTTGTGGCAAAGGTGGCCAAACCCGGGCAGGATTTCCGATTTGATCTGCCTGTTATCGGGGAAGGTACCTTAAATACCCTTATTGCTGTAAAGGCAAGGGGACTGGTAATCGAAGCAGATAGTACCTTCATAATCGATAAAGAAAGTTTCCTTAAACGGGCAGAAGAAAACGGTATAGCCGTGGCCGCCTTAAACGAGCCAGATTTGTATGAATAAAGGAAGAGGGAGTGGGTCTGTTGGGCAAGGTAATGGTTGTAACCGGTGAGGTTTCAGGTGATATAAATGCTGCCAGGGTGGTCAGGGAGATCAAGCAGCTGGCTCCAGAGACTGTATTTTTTGGCATGGGTTCCACAGCACTAAAGGAAGAGGGTGTGGAGATTCTCATTGACCCCACGGAGATCAGTACAATCGGTTTTACAGAAGCGTTGAAGAACCTGAACGCCCATCTGGATAATTTGAAAACCCTTAAAAAGGCGATAGATAGGGAAAACCCGGATGTCTTATTCCTGGTGGATAATGCTGAATTTAACATGCTCATGGCCAGGATTGCCCGGAAAAGGCATATCCCGGCGGTTACTTACTTTAGCCCTTCTGCCTGGATCTGGGGCAGTTGGCGGGCAAAATGGCTGGCCAGATATAAGGCTACTATCGCTTCTGTTTTTCCCATGGAGGCGGAGGTATACAGGGAGGCAGGGGCAGAGGTGGTCTTTGTGGGCCATCCCCTGCTGGATACAATAAAAATAGAGAAGACTCCAGAGGAGATCTATTCTGAACTGGAGCTGGACCCGGAGAAAACCACTATTGGTTTATTGCCGGGCAGCCGGCTGCAGGAGATAGAAAGCCTGTTGCCGGAAATGCTCAGGACAGCAGAAAGATTACAGAAAGAAGATAAAAAATATCAATTTGTTATACCCCTGGCCAGGAATGTTGATCAGGACAGGGTGGCCAGTATGGCGGCTGATTATGAGTTAATCATTAAACTGGTTAAAGGCAGAAATTATGAAGTAATGAGTATTGCCGATTTGTTGATCACTGCCTCAGGTACAGCCACACTGGAGGCAGCTATTATCGGCACCCCCATGATTATCGTCTATAAGGTCAGCCCTACTACTTACCGTCTGGTAAAGAAATTTGTAAAACCGGAGTATATCGGCATGCCCAATATTATTGCCGGGAAAGAAGTCCTGCCGGAGTTATTGCAGGAAAGAGCCTGTGCTGAAGAGATCTATGCTACAACCCGTTCCCTTTTGCAAAAGCCATATCAGTTGAACAATATGCGGATGGAATTAAAATATATCAGGGAAAAATTAGGTACTCCAGGCGGAGTGAGAAAGACTGCTGAACTGGTGCTGAAAAAAGGTGGTCTTTTAAGTTAAATTAGTCCGGAGTGGTTAGCTTGAAAAATAAGACAATTTTAATCCTGACTGGAATCATAATTATCATAACAGGGATTTTTTTCAGTTTGCATTATCAGCCGGAATCGTTACAGGATAACCCGGTAAATCCGGCAGAAGAAAATCTGGAACCGGGTGACCAGTTTAAGAATGTCCAGCTGGTTTTCTTCAATAGTGACGGTTCGATCAGCTGGCATCTGGATTCAGAGAGTATTAATAACCTGACCAGGCAAAGGGTATTAGAGTTATTCCCTGTAAATATTACCGCCATTACTGAAGGGGAAGAGGTTCTCTATAATCTCCATGCCCATAATAGTTACTATAACCTTGATTCAGGCCTGATCCAGATTGCCGGGCCGATAGAGATTATAAAGGATCAGCTTAGCTTTCAGGCAGCCAATATAAGCTGGCAGGATGGGGGAGATTTCCTCCTGGCTACCGGGGGGATTTATATTCATTCCCCTGATTTTATTATTGAAGGTGAAAGCCTCGAATCTGATCTAAGCCTGAATAGGGTTACCATAAAGGGAAGTACAGAGAAACAGGCTTATTTTACCTGGAAAGATGGGAGTGATCAGGATAAGGACTTATAGCATTTTTATTAAAAAATACCTCTTTTTAGTTTTGTTAATCCTGATATTGTTCTGTATTAGTAACCCTGCTATAGCTGTCGGGGAGCAAGCGGAGGGTTTATGGGCTGATCAGATTATTACTGTTTTTGCGGAAAATACGGCAGAGTTAATCATCGCTGAAGGTAATGCCCGCCTGATTTACGATGATTATGAAATTAGTGCTGATTATATTGAATATGCCTACTTGAATGAGTTCATAGAGATAAAAGGTAATATATCTTTATCCAGTGAAGATTATCATTTGTCAGCGGAAAGGTTTAGCGGAAATTTAAAGGAAAAACACTTTATAGCCAGAGATAATGTCTTTTTTCAGAGCAATGATTTAGAGATAAATGCGACAAGGCTTGAGATGGAAAACGAAGAAATATTTAATTTTAGCGGGAATGTCTCTGTTTTTTATGGGGAAATCCAGGTTCAGGCCGACAGGCTGACATACGACCGGCAGCAGGAGTTGCTTATTCTGGAAGGAAATGTTAATGGAAAAAATGGTGATTTGAATTTGTCCGGTGAGCGCATGGAAGTTGATCTGAATACTGAAAAGATCAAATTACAGGGAAAAGCAGAACTTCTCTTTAAGGATAAGGGTGGAGAATAGATGAGTATTGTCGCTACTGGATTGGTGAAAGAATATAATAAACAACGGGTTGTTAATGAAGTAGATTTGACCGTGGACCGGGGAGAGATAGTAGGTCTTCTGGGCCCAAATGGTGCCGGAAAGACCACTACTTTTTATATGGTAGTTGGTTTAGTCAAACCGGATAGTGGTAAAATCTGTCTTGATGGTAAAGATATTACCAATCTGCCTGTCTTTCAACGGGCCCGGAGGGGTATCGGCTACCTTTCACAGGAACCTTCTGTTTTCAGGAAGATGACGGTTCAGAATAATATCCTGGCTATTTTACAGGCCCGTAATTTGAGCAGGGAAGAAGTCCAGCAGAAACTGGAAGAATTACTGGAAGAATTTGATATTTCCCATTTGAGGAACCGGATGGGATATCAGTTATCCGGCGGGGAAAGGCGGAGGGTGGAAATTGCCCGTTCACTGGCCACGGACCCCTCCTTCATTCTCCTGGATGAACCTTTTGCCGGAGTGGATCCCATTGCCGTCAATGATATACAGAATATAATCACTTACCTGAAGGAGAGAGGCCTGGGTGTCCTGATTACTGATCATAGTGTCCGGGAGACACTCTCCATCACTGATCGGGCCTATATCATGCATGAGGGCAGGATACTTCTGAGCGGCAGCTCCGATGAGGTGGCCAATAACGAACTGGCCCGGAAGTTTTATCTGGGAGAGAGATTTTCAATGTAAGGAAGGTGCCATGATGAGGCTAATTTATAGATATATAACCATGGAACTGCTGACACCATTAATATTTGGAGTGGCAGCCTTTACAGGGATATTTATTGGCACAGATCTATTATTTGAGTTGATAGATTATTACAACAATTATGGTGTGCGGATTCTTACCCTGGTTCAATTATTTTTTCTGAATTTACCTGCTATCGCTGTCTATACGATTCCCATGGCAACCTTATTGGGGACAATTATGGGTTATGGCCGTTTATCCGGGGATGGAGAGATTACAGCTTTAAGGGCCAGTGGCATCAGTATTTATAAACTTGTTATGCCGGCTTTATTCCTCGGTTTACTGATGACTCTTATAACTATTGGTGTCAATGAATTCATTGTACCACAGGCAAATTACCTTAATGAGCAGATTGTCTGGGAGTTTAAACATGGCTACAGACGTCCGACTACCCAGAATAATCTGATGCTACCATCCCGGGACGGCAGGGGCAGGCCGGATTTTTTCCTATATGCCCGCAGTTTTGACGGAGACACCGGCCTTATGAAAGGTGTTATTTTTCAGGATTTTACCGATGGTAAACCTGTTCAATTGATAGAAGCTGAAGAGGCCATCTGGCAGGATGGGGGCGGCTGGGTTTTCATAAATGGAAGGATTATTCATTTACAGGCCGGAGAAAGGATTCCCGCCCTGACTTTCAGTGAATACAGGAATATTCCCTTAAGCTATCAGCCAGCCCAGGTGGCAAAATTGAACAAGAATATAGATGATATGAATTTTAATGAATTAAGGGAGTTTATAAGATTTCAGGCCAGACAGGGAAAGAATGTCAATGAAGAATTGGTGAGTTTACACCAGCGGCTTTCTATCCCCTTTGCCAATTTTATTTTTGCACTCCTGGCAGCCTTATTGGGTATTTACCCGCAGCGTTCCGGTGGTTCGGCAACGGGCATGGGTATCAGTATCATTGTTATTTTCATTTATTATACCATCATGACTATCGGCAGCGCCCTTGGGGAACAGGGAACCATTTCACCCCTATTTGGTGCCTGGGTGCAGAATATTGTCTTCCTGGTAATCGGTGGCATCATGCTTTATCGGGCTGATAAATAGGGAGCCCTGTCTACAAAAAATGTAAATATTATGATATAATTTTATATAATTAAATGCCGGGAATTAACTTGCTGGCAAGCTCTGGATAGAAGGGAGGTAGCAGTATGTATGGGGTGCTCTTGATCCTTTTCGTTGTAGGCCTGAGTGGTTTCATTGCCTATCTGGGTGATCGGATAGGCATGAAGGTGGGGAAAAGAAGAATCTCCCTTTTTGGCCTGCGGCCAAAATATACTTCGATTATAATCACCGTACTGACCGGTATTATAATCGCTTCCCTGACTATTACCATAATACTTGCTACCAATAATAGAGTGCGCCAGGCTTTATTTAATATTCAGCAGGTTCTTGTCCGGCTGGAAGATACCAGAAATCAACTGGATTACATGAACCACCAAATGCTATTGAAGGATATTGAATTAAAGGAAAAAGAAGAGGAAATTGAAGCCATTGAAATGGAACTATCCCGTTTACAGGTGCATAAAGAACAACTGGAGAAGGAAAATCAAATTCTGGATGAGCAGATAAATGATCTGGAAGGGAAATTAAGTACTATTGTGCTTGAGTATGAAGCCGCCCAGAAGGACATAGATTCTCTTACAGAAACGATCAGGAATCTGGATGCAACCCGAGAGGATCTGGAAAGACAGTTAGCCAGTCTGAAATCTGAAAGGAAGAGCCTTGAAGAACAGATCCAGATCCTGAACATGGAGATAGCCAGGGTTAACCAGGAGTTAAGTGATACTACTATTAGATATTATTTGCAGGACCTGGTTTATCAGAAGGGTGATATTATCTATCTTGATGTTATAGAAAAAGGCGAAACTCAGGAAGAGATTATTGATAGTATCGCCTCCTATCTGGATCGGGCTAACCAGGAAGTTTTGAAACATCCGGTAGAGGTTGATCCGGAGACTGGAACAGCTTTACGCCTGAATATTGGAGAAATCGCTGCCCTGACCAGGATTATCCTGGAGTCAGAAAGTGAAAGATTTATTGTTTACCTTGTTGCCAATGTAAATGTTTCCCAGAACAGCTATGTTCCGGCCCGTTTTCAGATTAATGAGGATTTTATAGTTTTTAAGAGAGGTGATCTTATCGCCAGCAAGGTCGTCAGGGCCGGGGCATCAGTGGTAGAACTCGAGAAGGCCTTGAATGAATTACTGGATCTGATTAATATCAATTCTATCAGGAAAGGGATTATAACAAATCAGGGTTCGATTGGCTCTATGGAATTTAGCAGTTTTTATCAGATATTGCGGAAGGTCCAGGATATGTCCGGTAATGTGGAAGTGAAAGTTATTGCTACAGAGGATATCTGGCGGGAAGACGGTTGGAATAATCATTTTACCGACAAGATCCGTTTTGATGTAATACCTGCAGGAAATGGTGATCTGGATGGATGAGAGGGAAAAGGCAATACTGGCTATAGACCCAGGTAAGGATAAATGCGGCCTGGCTATAGTTAATTACAGCCTCCTGGTCTTATCTAAAAAGATTGTTGATAGAATAGAATTGCAGTCATATTTGAGTCAATTAATTAATATTTATGATATCAGGGAGATTATTATCGGTGACGGTACTTTTTATAATGAAGTCCTGAAGGAGATTAAAGGGATAACAGATATTCCAGTTAAAATAGTTGATGAGGCCTACACTACTATGGAAGCAGAGAAAAGATACTGGCAGGAAAAAGGCTGGTTGTGGAAAAAACTCCTCTTTTTCATTCACTGGAAACCGGGAAGGCCATTGGATGACTATGTTGCTGTTATACTGGCAGAACGTTATCTGCAAAACGGACAAGTGGATATAATTGGAATATAAAAATTTATATTTTATGCAGGGATTTTTATATCCAGAGAGAATATATATTTAAGTTCGAAGGGCAGGAGAATAAAAATTTTTTAAAAAGCTTGCAGGATTTTTATTCTCCGTGTAGAATATATATAACTGGAGCAAAGGCTCCTTACTTAATGTTGTCATAAATCTTATCATCTCTGGCTGAAAATGTGAGAGAAAGGAGGTGCCCCCGTATCACGCGGCAGGAAGGGATGATAGGGTTCTATATATAGTTCATTGAAAACTTCTTTGAGAATTATGGTCATGAGGAAACAAGGACACTCATGAACGGGATTCTCAAAAGTTCGAAGTGAACTTTAGAACATATTTTAAAAAATAATCAAGGGGGAAAAAGAATTATGAAGAAAAATAGTATTGTTATTGCTATGTTTTTAGTAGTAGCATTAACAGTTTCTGCATTTGCCGCTTCCTTTGCAGATGTACCTGCAAACCACTGGGCATATGAAGCTGTTAATAAACTGGTTGCTGCAGGGCTCATCTCTGGATATCCAGATGGAACCTACAGAGGCCAGAACACAATGACACGTTATGAAGTTGCTACAATCCTGGCTCGTTTACTGAATAGCTTGGCAGAAATGCGTGAAGAAATGATGGACCAGGTTACTTTCATGGTTCATGACGCTGTACTTTCTGTTGAGTCCGGTTTAAGCGAAGCACAGGCTGAAGATGTTCAGGCTATCTTACAGGCTGTTATCGACAAAAATACTGGCGGTGCAGCTGAAGGCTTAACAACAGCTCAGGCTGAAGAAATTTACAACACAATTGCTGACCTGGCCAGAGAATTTGATGCTGAATTACTGGAATTAGGCATCAGAGTTGGCAGGCTGGAAAGAAGAGTAGCCGCTTTAGAAGAAGCTACTCCAGAAAAACCAGCTGTTAGCTTTGGTGGAGAATATAAGTTTGGATTTAAGGATAATTCTGGTGACGTTGAAAACCCAGTTAACGGTGGATATTATAACAATCCATTCAACTATAATCCAGATAATGATCCCGACTATACAACAGGTAATGAAATGTATCATCAATTAGACCTTAATGTAAAAGTTGAAAATGGTCCTCTGACTGCTGATCTTGATTTAGAAGTTAGCAAACATAATTTCCTTGAAGATACAAATGATAGTGGTTTAGACACACTGAAATCTATTTCAGGTACAATTACAGGTAACGACTTTACTGCAACCATCAAGAGAGATCAGGAAAGAGGTTTGAAGCCTTATCTCTTCGATGGATACCGTGATGGTGACGATTGGAAGAATAATAAGGTTCAGGGTGTTGTTGTAGATACTGCCAATGGAACCTACTTCATTCACAGCGATGTTGTGAGAAATGAAGATGGTGACAAAGTTGAAGATGCTAAGAAATATGCAATTGCTGGAAGCAATGAAATTGATTTCCTTGGTGGCTTTAATGTAGTTTATGGTTTTGAAAAAGATTATGGAAAACTCATTGAAGTAGAAAATTCAACAAACGTATTATTTGGTGTAAACAAGACTTTCAATCTGGGTGACTTTGACGTTACACCTGAGTTCGCAATGAACAAAGGTAGCGAAGAAGAAGGTCATTACTTCACCCTGAATGCAAAAGGTAAACTGGCTGTAATTGATACTACCTTCAATTACAAAAACATTGAAGCAGGCTTCACATCTATCGTAGGTAGAGATAATAAAGAAGAAAAAGGTTTTGACGTAAAAGGTGAAACCAGTGTAGGTATTGTAGATGTTGTAGGATATTATGAAGACTACGATAATACCTTAACCTATTTCACCGGTGAAGTAAAAGAAGAGAATGCAGTTAACTTGCTTGGTTTCAACTTCTTCGCTGATGGTGGGTACAGAAGCTATACCAACCTGGAAGATGCAACAAGTAAGTTCTTCAACATGAATGCCAAGAATAGCTTTGGCAAGTTAGATGTCCATGGCAAACTTGAATGGCAAGATACAACTCAACTGTTTGATGATACAGCAGGCGATGACTTTGAAGAATTTGCAGATGGCAGATTTGATAAAATCCTTGACCTGGATTACAATTTCAGCGATGCCCTTAAAGCCGGTGCATTCTACAAGTTAGACAAAAATAATGATTTAGCCGAGCATGTATACAATGTAGACTATGCCAAGGGTATCGTAACAGCCGGTGCTGAATTTAAATTACAGGACAACGACAAAGAAAACCACTTCTATGCAGGTCTGAATGCTGACAAAGCTGATTGCTATGATCTCTTAAGTGTAGCATTCACACCATATGTTGAGTTCAAGACCTGGACACAGGCTGAGAGAACCAATATCATCGCTGGTGTAGATGCCAGAAAGGCTCTCACAGAGTATGCTGACCTTGTAGCAGGATACGAATACTATGACAGCCAGAAAGATCTCACTGATGATGATCATGACTACTATGGCCATGGTACACTGAAGACCACAAAACTTGGTGTAGAATACAGAATTACTGATGATGTAACAGCTACAGCTAATTACAAGCACTTAGACTTCGTAGCAAATTCTGAACTGAATACCAAAGATAATTTAAATGCAGGCGACTTCAAAGCTGACCTGATTAGCGCTGGAATTACCATCGCATTCTAATTCTGGCTAGAAGCAAGAAAAACCCTCCGGTTTTCCGGAGGGTTTTTTTATTTTTCTATATTTAAATTTATAAAAGATATAGAAATGAATACACTTATTTGTTATAATAAGACTAGATAATGGTAAAACTTGTTCTGATTCATATAGAGGAAAAAAGACCTTTATGAAGAATATATTATATACAGGTTCTTTATTTTACCTGAAGGGGGGCGCAAAGTGAGAAGAGATATATTGCTTTTCCTTATAATCTTTATATCTATATCCTGTATGAGCTGGGCCGCCTTGTATACACCTATCTTAATGGATTATCCGGCTATGATAGATAATTTTATCTACTATAATAGGTATGATTTAATTAATTTTGATTTGCGCCTGCCTGAATTAGATGAGAGGATTTTTACCGAAGAAGCCCAGAGTAAATTGCTGAATTTGGCCTATATTTATGAACCGGACAGGTTAAATAATAATACATATGTAATGGAGAATAAAAGATATATCTCACTGGAACAATATTGGAATAACAGGCAGGATAATGGTAGTGTTTTAATACTGGAGCCCTTACCGGGAGTAGCAGTTAACGCAGAATATGATAAAGATGAGCTTGATTTATCGATAAGGGAGAATACCAATATTAGTTTAAATTTATGGATGAATAAGAGGACCATGATCTGGGCAGGATACGGCAGAGAAAACCGCAGTTGGTGGGATTTTGTTGATCTTAATTTGATAGATAAAGGACTGGATAATGACATTGAAGAAAATAATGACAATGACTACAGTGAAGAAAATCAGGAAAATAGAACTGACATAGGAGCGGAATTAAAGCGTACAGGAAGAATGGCCTATTTCGAAGAAAGCAATGAAAAAGGAAGGTTAGGTATAGCCTATAAAACCAGTGATTATTTTACTATCTCTGCAGATTATATTAATGATCTGGATCCGGGAAATAAAGGATTTAGTACGATTATAGGTCTGGAGTATAGGGATGATGATATAGGGAGAGTACGATATCATTATCAACTAGATCGGGGTAGTGAAAATGCCAGGATAACAGGTCTGGAATTTGCTTTTAAAGATCTGGCTACCTTTAATGCAACATATAAGATATATAATCCAGAGACCATAGAGGAACAATTGAATCAGTGGATTTTCGGTCTGGGATTAAATTTAAATGATAATTCTACCCTATCTTTTGAATACTTATGGAAACAGGATAATGTAGGAGAGGATTTATTAGAAGAAGAAAATAAAGATGAGTCAAACATTAAAGCAAGGCTGGAAATCAAGTTCTAGACAAGAGGTGAAATTAATGTTGCATATAATGAAAAACAATAAGGTTTTCTTATCCTTTCTGATGGCATTGATATTAATTATTTATACTGCACCTGTATATGCCAATATTATTCCTATCAGAGAGCTGGAAAAGGCTGAAACTATCCTATATGGCCAGGTTTCACAAAGTGCCATCTTACAGAAGATTGATACCCTGGAAATTGCCATATTCGGTGAGACAAAAAAAGGCTCCCTGATTGAGAGAGCAGAACAGATTATAGACTTTGTATTGGGTAAGGAAGATGGTGTCTCCCTGCTTTTATTAATTAATATAATGGATTGGACATTATTTAACAGGATAAATAAAGGCAGTATTATGGAAAGGATTGAGAAACTGGAATTAAATATCTTTGGGGAGCTGCAAAAAGGTTCTCTTTTCAGCAGGGTAGAGCGTCTGTCCAATTTATTGATTCCAATGGATAGATTGGAAGCAAACAAAGTTACAGTACCAAAACAGGAAGAATTGCATATAAAATTGCTGGAAGAGATTAATACTGCAGACCTGGAAGCAGGGCAGTCCGTTAAATTTACAATCGATACTAATTTTAAGGTTAATGGATATTTAATTATTCCTGCAGGAACAGAAGGTACATTGATAATAACTAATGTGAAGAAAGCAGGAAGGTTTGGCCAGGATGCCAGTATTACCATCAGAATTAATGATTTAACCGCTATTGACGGCAGTGATATACCTTTAAATATTAAACTACAGGAAAAAGGTAATTATTCAGAGGAAATTGCCATTGGTGTAGGCCTGCTGAGTACAATAATAGTCAGCAATCCAGTGGGCCTGGTTGCCGGTTATTTCTTCAAGGGCAAGGATATAGTAATCCCGGCAGGAACAGTATTGAAGACCCAGGTCCTGGAGGATGTAGAAGTTTATAGTATCAAGATTCAATAAAAAGCTTTAAATTCCAGTTTTGTTATTAACCTGTTCAGGTTTTCTGAATAGGTTTTTTTATTTTCCAGATAATACTGGCAGGTAATTTTCACTCTTTATAGAAATATAATGTGATGGGAATATGATAATTAATGAGACTTAATATTATTGCAGGTGATGGATTTGTATAGAAGATATTCCTTTATATTTTTATTGATTTTAATCTCTTTTAATCTGGGAGCAGCAGAAATAGAAAAGGCCTATCCGTATATCATTAGTGCTGATGGTGAAATAATCTATGATCACCAGGAGGGTATCCTGACAGCTACAGAAAATGCCCGCTTTATAATTGATGACCTGGAGATATTTGCAGATAGATTAATAATTTTCTACAGGCAAGAATTAATCCTGGCTGAAGGAGATGAACTGGTTTTTCAGGTTGGGGAACAGATTATACGGGGAGTAGAGTTGGAATATAATTATGGGAAAGGGACAGGAGTAATCAAAAAACCTGCAGGTAAACTCAATGATCTATCCATTAAAGGTGCTGAGATAAGATTGTTGGAAATGGAAAATTATCAACTGGAGGAAGTGGAGTTAAGCCCCTGTATACTGCCTGAACCCCATTATTCGATAAAAGCCAGGGAGATTATTGTATATCCTGAAGAAAGGATAGTGGCCAGGAACCTCTGGTTATATTTTGACGGAAGAAAGGTTTTCTATCTACCTGCTTATACCATGAAGTATGATGAGGGAAAGGGTAAATATGACTCTATTTTCCCAATAAGCGATATAGGTTATAATTCAAAAACGGGTTTCTTCATACAGGCCTCTTATCCTTATGAGATAGGGGAGAATTTTAGAGGTGAGATTCTGGGAGAGTTAAACCAGCAAGGTGGTACCTATCTGCAGATGGATAATATCTATAACATAAACCCGGTTCTGGATCTATATAACCAATACCTGTATGAAGACAGGCTAAATTCAGAAGGAGAACCTGTTGAGAAAAATATTCTAAGTGCTGGATTCTTATATAAAAATCATGGATTAAGACTCAGTACAGGAATAAAAAAAGACTATATAGGGGATGAAATAATCCTGGATCTTGATGGGCATTATACCCGTGGTAAGTTCAGTTATCGGTATTTTAACGAGTTTAATGGGGAAGGATTGGCTAGAGAGACCTATAGTATTGATTATAGGGGCAGGTATCCCCTGCAACTTATGTATAGAACAGGATATTCAGTAGATTATTTGCCCTATTTAAAAATTGATGGCCTCAATTACCGGGCTGCCGGTATAAATATTAAATCCAGCTTTGGTATAGGAAAAATAGCCAATAAAGAAGTCAGCAGTGAGTGTTTGCGCCTGGACATGAATTTGAGTAAATCACTTATCAGCAGAGATAATTTCAATCTAAGGCTGAATAGTGTTCTGCAGGGGAATTATTATAGAGCAGATAATAATGATATTACCAGATATAATTATTATCAAATCGCCATTAATAGCTCCTATCAAGAGAATATTAGTCAGAAACTCCGATTGAGGGCAGAGTTAAATTATGATTATAGCCTGGATGAAGGAAAACCTTATATAATAGAGGATAAGAGAAATACAGGTGAAAAGATACAGCCGGCTTTGGGAATAACTTATCTACAGCCAGAGAAACATTCAGCCTGGCACCTGGACCTTAATGGCAGTTATGAGTTGAGAAATAAAGAGCTGGAAAAGATGGAGCTGAAAATCACCAGGGAACACGACTGTTATGATTATTTCCTTACTATAGATTTGATTGAGAAGGGTATAGGCATAGGTATTAATTTTTAAGGGATTTTATAAAAGAACAAAAGGTTTTCAGTATATAGACCTCTGGATGTATTTCCAGAGGTCTATTTTTCTGGTTTTTAAAATTAATTCCTGCGAAGGGCTTTTTTAATGAAAAAATAAAAAAAATACCATAACATGCAGGAATTTTTAATGATTTGTATAAATATGTATATAAATAATAAAAAAATATACAGAAAAGGGGTAGATTGTTGTGAAAAAATTCTTTTTCTCTCTATTAATAGTCATTATTGTATTGGGACTGGTTGCCTGTGAAAATGATGATAATAAACAACTTGTTGATTCAGCGGTTACTTCCAACATTTATGGTCAGGTAATTTTTCCTCCTATAGCTACAATCATGAATACGGATAATAATATGTTGGGTTATGCAAGGGTAATTCTTGATGGTGAACAAAGTGTTATTACTGATTATGAAGGAAAGTTTGTATTTTATAATGTGAGTCCTGGTAAACATGTACTGAAGGTTGAAGATGAAGCTTTCAAGTCGAAAGAATATGAAATTACAGTAAATAAAGGAGAAGATTTAACCGGGATTAAACTTAATGCAGAATTAGAGCTCATTCGAACAGCTACTCGCTATGCCTATGAAGACGATAAATATTCTAAGTTGTTTGCGGTTTTAGCATCACATCCAGAATTGGATTCAAAGAAAGTATATTATCTGGATGGAAAGGGAGAATATATTTTGTTGGAACCTGTTGACGAGAGAATATATGATGTTACAGATATTTTTGCTTTTGGGAAAAAATACAATATATTAGTTAAGCTTTTTGATAAGGATAATAAACTGATTAAAGAGTTCAAAAATGAAGTAAAGTTTGAGGAATTAAATCTTTATAAACCTGCTAATGAAGACATAGTTACCGGGACACCAGAATTTAAATGGGAAGAACTGGATGGAATTATAGAATATGATATTTATATTTATTATTATAGCGAATATTGGGAAGATTGGGATTATGTTTATTTAGAAAATAACTACAATCTAGTTAAAAGCCAATATACATTGCAGCTTGAATCTGGCGAGCAATTAGAAGATGGTTACTATATGTGGGAAGTAGAAGCAAACCGTTATTCAAATACAGGTCTTTTTATTTCATCAATTACTTCTAAACCGGGATTCTTTTGGTACAGTGAGAACTAGAGACGTTATTGATTTATTTCAGGAAGTGATCTATTGAAAAGGCGTATAATTATTGTTATTGTATTATCGCTCTTTCTCTGCTCTCTGGGAGAAATACAGGGAAGTCAATACAGGCCAGAAATCAGTGGAAATTACGAACACGGAGAACGGTCCTACATAGATGTCTTTTTAATAGAAGAGGACGAGGAGTCAGGTGATGAGCTGGATGAAATTGGAGAGGAACCGGGAGAAGAATTAGAAGAATTAATAGATAAGTACTACTATGACAGGTTCTGGCTGCGATACAGACGATAGTTGAATAGATCAGATTATTACTATATCAAAATACAGTACTATAAAAAGGAATATCAGGAAGCATTAAATTATAATAATATCACCTGGGATTTGTGGACCAATTATACTTTCCGCTTAACAGAACAGTTACGGAATAAGATAATGATGGACCTGAGGAAAAAAGACTATTATGATAACGAAAAAAATACATATAAGCAGCTCAGGTTAAAGTATCAGTTGGATTTTGCAATAGATGAAAGAAATGACTGCAGTATCTTTTTACAGAGACAATGGAAGGATTATCCGGATAATGAAGCCAAAGATAACCTATATGATCGTTTTTCCATCTCCTGGAATTATAAGGTTAGTCCTAAATTAAAAGTGAGTACTGGCCTGGTATTTGACCGAAACTCCTTTAAACCTATTTCGGAAAGCAGTAATAAGGAAAGCAGGAAATTCAGCATTGGTTTCAATTGGAAACTGTAAAAAATGTCGAAAACAGTAGGAAAAAACGCACCTAATAAGGAAGGATTAGGAAAAAGCACAACGAAATATATATTAATAGCAAAAAAAAGGAGGTATTTTATTGTGAAAAAAATCTTTTCTTTCCTATTGGTTCTTATGCTACTACTTAGTATTAATGTTCTTGGAGCGGGGTTTGAAGTAGTTGGTGGAATCAATTTAAATGTAGCAGACTTTATCTTTAAAGCTGAAAGAGACAATTATATGTTTGAAGGAGATACTATCATAGGTGAAGAAATCAGTAAGGATATATCTGGTAAAGGATTTTATGGAGGGCTACGCTATTTTTTCAGGAATGGGTTAGGTTTGGGGGTTGGTTATGACACTGTAAACTATACGGTGTTTGGTATGGAAGATAATTTAACACATATTTTGCCTGATGATAGCAGGATAGAAGAAAAATTAAAAGAGTCTGTTGGCCTTAAGGTTTCTGCACCATACCTGGAATTAGTATATAATTTAAAGGATATAGTTACCCTGAGGGGAGCAGTTTCGTATAATAATTTGTCAGCAACTAGCTATGATTATTATTATTATCGAGCAGGAGATGATATAACAGAGGAGGATATCCAAATCGAACAAATAAGAGCAAGAGGCCTGGGTTATCAAATAGGAGCTGACTTAAATTACCCAGTTACAGAAAATTTTGCTCTGATAGGTAGAGCAGCATATATTTTGGGAAATTCAAAAATAACTCATGTATATGATGACGATGAAGATGTATTGGTTGAAATACCTGATGATGTAATTGTACCTGAACTTAATTACAGAGGCTTTAGTTTTGGTTTTGGCATAAGCTTTGCCTTTTAATGTTTTTCATTTATATAAAAGAAGGTTTATGTCCCGTTTAAAAGACGGGGCATTTTTTTTGTTTAGGGGTGCGGGCTGCTTTATCTCCTGTGCATATATTTATCTAGAAGCATACATAATAAAAGAAGCTCTTTATCATTGGTATCTTTTGTGTTATAATTACATAAATGAATCATTTTCAATCTGAATTTATTCAGAAGGGGATGAGTTGGAATTGAATTATATGTTAAAGTATAAAGAATGGCTTTTGAGTGATTATTTTGATGAGGAGACCAAAGAGGAACTTAAAAAAATAGAAGATAACGAAGAAGAGATAGAGGATAGATTCTATAAAGAACTGGATTTTGGTACGGGTGGCATGAGAG
The DNA here is from genome assembly GCA_025451675.1 of Halanaerobiales bacterium. Classification (GTDB taxonomy): domain Bacteria; phylum Bacillota; class Halanaerobiia; order Halanaerobiales; family DTU029; genus DTU029. The sequence continues at coordinate 27,319 of JANWJZ010000011.1, forward strand.
GGAAAATCGGTGCCGGTACTAATCGCATGAATATATATACTATCAGGCGAGTTACTCAGGGTTTAGCCAATTACATACTTAATTATAGTGATGATGGCAAGGAAAGAGGTGTAGCCATCGCTTATGATTCCAGGCATAAATCAGCAGAGTTTGCCCTGGAGGCAGCCCTGGTATTGGCTGCAAATGGTATCAAGGCCTATCTTTTTGAAGGAATAAGGCCAACCCCGGAATTGTCCTTTGCGGTCAGGGAGTTAAAGGCCATTGGCGGTATTGTTATTACTGCCAGCCATAACCCGCCGGAGTACAATGGTTATAAATTATATTGGGAGGATGGCGGGCAGGTTGTCCCTGAGCAGGCCCATGAGATTATAGCCGAGATAAATGAGATTGACGATTTTGAACTGGTAAAAAGGATGGAAAAAGAAGAAGCAATTGCCCAGGGTTATCTGCAGATTGTCGGCGAAGAGATTGATGAAAGATATCTTGAAGAGATCATGAAGGTCCTGCCTGCCCGTGAACTGGCGGCAGAGAGAGGAAAAGAACTGACTATAATCTATACACCTTTACATGGTACCGGGAATATGCCGGTAAGAAGATTATTGGAAAGGTTGGGTTTTACAGACCTTCACATTGTAGAAGAACAGGCTGTAGCTGACCCGGACTTTTCCACTGTAGAAAGCCCTAATCCTGAGGAGTTCTCCTCTTTTAAAATGGCCCTCGACCTTGCTAAAGAACATGATCCAGACCTGATTATGGCTACTGACCCTGATGCAGACCGGATTGGTGTTGTCGTCAAAGATGCAAGTGGGGAATACCGTAACCTGACTGGTAATCAGATAGGAGTATTATTGAGTAATTTTCTCCTGGAACAGATGAAGGAAAGCGGCAACCTGCCGGATAATGGAGTAATAATTAAAACCATCGTATCTACTGAGATGATTAGGGAAGTAGCTAAAGATTATGGTGTAGAGGTAATGGATGTACTGACCGGTTTTAAGTTTATCGGAGAGAAGATTAAAGAGTTCGAGGAAAAGGGAGATAAGAGTTTTATCTTTGGTTTTGAGGAGAGCTATGGGTTTCTGGCTGGAACCTATGCCAGGGATAAGGATGCCGTTATCTCTGCTGGTTTAATTGCCATTATGGCTTTATATTACAGAGAAAAAGGTCTGAGCATCTATGATAAATTATTGGATTTAATGGCCCGTTATGGCTATTACCGGGAGGAACTGGCTGCCATTACCCTGGAAGGTAAGGAGGGAGAGGAGAAGATTAATAATACTCTCCGGAAATTACGGGAAGAAAAACCAGGTAGTTTCTGTGGTATTAAGGTAGTTGAATATAGTGACTATAAGGAAGGTAAGAGATATAATTATAAGACCGGTGAAGAAAGTGAAATTACTTTACCTGTTTCCAATGTATTACAGTATAGGTTAGAGGATGACAGTATTTTAACTATAAGGCCTTCCGGTACAGAGCCGAAATTGAAGATTTATTTCATGGTTAAAGGTGCTGCTGCTGAAGAAGCTGATAAGAAGATAACAGAATTGAGAGCCAGATTTTTAGGTGAATTAAATGATATTCTGGAAGAAGTTTAATTAAGGAAATAGGTATCCGGGCATTAAATAAATATAACTATTATCAGACAGGTGGCTTGAGCTACCTGTTTTTTTATAAGCTTTTATTTCTTGAATAATTATACAAAAACTCAATTTTAAAAGAAGGAAATTATTGAGATAGGAAGAAGTATATAGAAAAAGAGAGTAGAAAAGGAGAGGTAAAAATGATTAATGACAGGAAAAAAATTTATTTCATTTCCTTAATTCTTCTAACATTATTTTTCCTCACTGCTTGTGAACTGCTTCCCAAATCATATGACCTTAAAGTAAGGGTTACGGATATAAGTGGAGAAATGCTCACTGCCAGGATAGATTTATTGAAAAATGGAAAAATTATTGCCAGTAAGACAGGTTCCACAGTTATATTCAAGGATTTAGAGAAGGGTACTTATCAGCTGGTGGGAACTGCAGGTTCAAATGAGGTCAAGAAAGAGACAGTTAACATTGTTGACTCAGATGTATTAATAAACCTGAAATTTTCAACTTTGGTGGCTGAATCCCAAAAGGTACATAAGATTATATTTGGAGCTGAAGATGATAAATCCATTATAATAGAGGAGTTGGGGGATGATGAAAACATCATTATGGGTGTGGCCACATTAAATTTTGATACAACAGATGGTAATAAGGGTTATGTAGATGTTATTCTGGAAAGGGGAATTAGTGGTGAATCGGCAGGTTTTACTATAAAAGCCCTAGAAGAAAAAAATCCGGCCTATGTTTATAGGGAACCGGTAATCTGGGAAGTAGGCCGTATTAAATCAATAGATCATATGCTTCGAAAACAGGAAAAACTATTACTGAGTAATATTCAGACTGCCTATCTGCCAGAATTAGAGAAAACGGAATATCATGTTGGATCTACGAGGCCCTTCAATTGTATGAATTTTGAAACTGGAGAATGGGAATTTATAAATGCAACTGTAAAAGGTGTTGGAGATCATTGTATTATCTTTGTAGATGATTCAGTAGAGTTTTGCACAGAAGGGGATATAGCCAGGTATGTCGAGGTATTTGATTACATTATTTACCCTACAATGGTTAGTTTCTACAGCCGTAACTTTGACATAGATGGTAATGGTAAACTGGGTATTGTTCTGATAGACATGAAGGATAAGTATGATGAAATACAGGGCATTGTAGCTGGGTACTTCTGGGCAATTGATTTCTTTCCAGAGGAAATGACAATTAGAGAATATGGCTTAAGTTCCAATGAAGGCGATTTCATTTATTTAAATGCCCAGTTGCTAGATCCTGAATTAAATGATTTAGGTTTTACCGTTGATGATCATTTCAGTACAATTGCCCACGAATTCCAGCATCTATTATATTTTTATCGGTCCCTGGAGAAAGGGTGGGTAAATAAGAGGTTTTATTTAGGTATCGATGATACCTGGATAAATGAAGGTATGTCTACTTATGCCGAACAGATAACGGGTTATTCAGAAGTTGATAATAGAGTATATTATTATTTCCTGGAGTATCCCGGTATGCCTACGAGCGAGGTTTCCTTATTATACTGGGAGGGAATTCTCCATAATTATGGTATTGCCAATCTATTTACTAATTATATCGTGGAACAGTATGGAAAGGGTGTTTTACATTCCATTTATGAAAAAAATACAGATCCATTGATATCTATAGAAGATTATGCACGAATGAGTTTCAATGATATTTTCATGAATTTTATCATTGCCAATAAACTTTATTCTCTGAATCTGGCTCAGGAGTATACTTATGAGTATGCTTTAGAATATGACCCTGAACATTTTGTACTGGAACATTATAGCAGTGTTCCTTTCATGAAAAGTGCAGCCGTAAAATATTATCTAATTGAAGGTGATGGATCAGATATTAAGATAAACATTTCGGGAGGACCTTCAGAAGATTGTTCTATAGGTGTCTTTATTTACCGCTATTAGGAGGAAGGAATAATGAAAAAAATGTACTTGCTGTTATGCATATTGCTATTGGTATTATGTAATAGCTATAACATTTTTGCCGCAACAGAAAATGATTTTGCTTTGAAAACACTAAAGGGTAAAGTCAGAAATTTCGGCACAGAACCACGTATAATCTATGTATTTATAGAAGAGGAAAACAAGAGTTTGTATATTCTCAAGGGAGAACTGGTAAAGGAAATCAGCAAAATAAGGCAGTTTCCCATTCTGATTACCGGGAAGGTTACCGGTTCCAATCTGGAACCCCTGGATTATAATGTAGTCAATGAAAAGGCAGATGGAAAAGATGTCTTTATTGGAGAGGTATACAGCAATGGTAAAGGGCTTTATCTATTGAAAAGGACACAGGAGGTAATAAAGATTAATAAGGGTTTGACAGAAGCTGAAGCCGGCAGAAAGTGCCTGGTCAGGGGCTACTACAGGAAAACCGGTGAGTTCGAAGGAGAGATGGATGTTATAGATTTTATTTTAATTAAATAAGAAAGCATTTTCGGGAATACCCCCCTTTCTCTGCAAGGGGGTATTTCTTTTGTCCTGTTATTCTCAATTGCTTATTTTTATGAAGGAAGTTATATAAATATGAAGAATATTATTATTGGTTGTAATAAATTGGTTTCAATACTTGTTTTTTAGAATAGCTAATAATTCATTAATAATAAAGAATTGAGGTGTTATAGATGAAGGTAAGGAAGGCAGTAATACCTGCAGCAGGATTGGGAACGAGGTTTTTGCCTGCTACTAAGGCACAGGCCAAAGAGATGCTTCCCATAGTTGATAAACCAACTATTCAATATATTATTGAGGAAGCTGTTGAGGCGGGTATAGAGGAGATTCTTATCATTACCGGAAGAAATAAGAAAGCCATCGAGGATCATTTTGACAAATCTGTTGAACTGGAATTGGCTTTGAAGGAAAAGGGAGAGACTGAACTACTCAGCATGGTGGAGGAAATATCTAATCTAGCTGATATTCATTATATCAGGCAGAAAGAGGCCAAAGGTCTGGGACATGCTGTACATTGTGCCAGAACCTTTGTGGGCAATGAGCCTTTTGCTGTTTTACTGGGCGATGATGTCATGGCTGCTGAGGTGCCGGTAATCAAGCAGATGGTAGATATTTTTGAGGAAAAAGGAGCACCTATTCTTGGAGTACAACGGGTTCCTGAAAATAGAGTTTCCAGTTATGGAATAGTTAAATATAGCAGAGAGGAAGAAGGTTTATTTCTGGTCGAGGATTTAGTGGAAAAGCCTGCTTTGTCAGAAGCCCCTTCCAATCTGGCAATCCTGGGCAGATATATTATTACACCGGAGATTTTCCCTATTTTGGAAAGGACTAAACCTGGTAGGAATAATGAGATTCAGTTAACTGATGCCCTGAAAGAATTAGCCCAAATGGCTCCAATGTATGCCTATGTCTTTGAAGGCAAGAGATATGATGTTGGCAATAAGCTGGGTTTTCTTCAGGCAACTGTAGAATTTGCTTTGGATAGGGAAGATTTAGGAGCTGAATTCAAAGAATATTTATTACACTTATTGGCAGGGAAATAAAGGAATAAATTCAGCGGATTCTTTTGCCAGAGATGGGGTGCGGGAAATTGGGTGAGCGTTCTCTAAATGCCTATATCAATCGAAAAATGTTCAGTTTATTTGCAATAATGGTAATAGTAGTAATGGTAGTAGTTTTTTTACTGGTTGATGTTCTCCTGGAGAGGGTTTCAGAAAAATATATTAATGATATAACCCATAATATTATTTTCTCTTTCCTGAAACAGATCAGTAATAATAATAATATTTCCAGAGAAATTTCTCTTATACAGGAAAGCTTTCCCTTTGTTACAGGTATTTCTATATACTCCAGTCCAGAATTACCTGCCAATGATATTGATGGGACTCCTACAGGGGAAGATATTGATATTTTCAGTGGGCTTTCTGAGCCGGATAATAGTTACCGGATGAGGTTGGATAGGCATGCTTATGCTTATTACTTGCGCTGGGATAAGCAAGAAGGAGCAGGAGAATCTTATTATATTAAACTGCTTATAGATTATTCAGAAAATTATACAGCATTAATTAGGACTATTCATCTGTTTATTTTTATCATGCTATTCCTGGTTTTTCTGGCCATATTTCTGGCTAATAAACGTTTATCCAGGGAATTGATTACTCCTTTTATTAAACTTGCGGAAAACATGAGCAATCTGGTAAGCAGGCACGAAGATTTAAGTACAATAGATGAGAAACTGGAGAGGACCGATATTAGAGAAATAAATATGTTGCTGGCCAGTTATCAACAGATGACTGCTGAACTCAGTGATTCTTTCCAGAAGTTAAAAAAGGTTAATGAAGAACTGGAGAAATCCTATCAGGAGACTTCTGTGCTGGCAGAGAATCTTAATAATGTTATCAGTGTTGTAACCAGGCTTTCAGGCAATGTTTTTTATGATAAAGAGAGTTTCCTGAAAGAGATATTCCATGTGGCAAAAAAATTGATTCCTGAGGCTGATTATGGAGCTGTCTTTGTTGTGGAGAATGATTGTATAAAGTGGCTTGATGCTATTGGATATGATTTGAAGGAAATTAGTAAAGTAAACTTCGATCTGGATTATTATAGAAGTCTGGATGATGTAATTTATATAGAAAATATGGAAGAACTAAAGGGTAGTGAGAACTATAATAGCTTGGTGAAGGCTTTAACAGATGGTAAGAGCCCCATCAGTTCCCTCATTGCGGTCAAATTATTTGATGGGCCGGAATTAGCGGGGGCCATCAATTATGATATTGCTGCCGAGAAGGAACAGGTTTTCAGCAGGCAGTCTGTAGAAACGATTAAAGCCTTTGGCAATCTGGCTTCTGCCTTTTTAACCATGCAGAGTTATAATACGATCCATGAGAAGTTTCAACTGGGGATAATACTGGCAATAATTAATATGCTGGAGATTCATGATAGTTATACCAAAGGCCACTCAGAAAATGTAGCCAGAATATCTACATTGCTGGCCCGGGAGATGGGTTATTCGAATGAAGAAATAAAAAATATTGAATGGGCCGGCCTGGTCCATGATATAGGAAAAATATTGATTAGCAAGAGGATACTTAATAAAAGAGGGCCTTTAACAATAGAGGAATATGAGGAGATCAAGAAACATAGTATCTGGGGATATGAGGTTCTGGTCAATTCTGAGGAATTAAAAAAGGTTGCCCGCTATGTACGTCACCATCATGAAAGATGGGATGGAAATGGGTATCCTGATGCTTTGAGAGGAGAGGAGATACCGGAGGTAGCCCGGATTATCGCCCTGGCTGATGCCTGGGACACCATGCGCAGTGACCGGGTATACCGTAAGAAACTTTCCAGAGATGTAGCCATTCAGGAGTTAATAGATAACCGGGGCAAACAGTTTGATCCTGAGATAGTTGACATAGCCTTGAAACTGATTGAGAAGGGAATGCTTCATTAGAAAAATTAGAAATAAAGTTAAGGAGGAGCTTATGAAAAAGAGAAATATTTTCAGTAGTTTTGCACTTATAGTCTTCATATTTTTATTGTTTTTCGTTAACGGTGGAGCGGAAGCCTATGAATTGACAGCCCGATCTTTGGGTATGGGCGGGGCTTTTTCAGCCATAGCAGATGATTTAGAGGCTATTTTATACAATCCAGCCAGTATTGCCAACGCAGGTGTCCTGGGTCTGGGAGTAAATACGGGAATAAGTACATATAATCTGGAGTATCTGGAAGAGTTGCTGGAGCTTTATGAAGATGATGAATATGGGGATATAAAGGAATTGGCTGGCGGGATTAAAGAAAAGGCGGGTTTTAACAGTAATGTTTTTGTGGGAGCCAGGTTAAACTCTATTGGCCTGGCTTATAGGATGAAGCAGGAACATTCAATTAACCCTATTGGAGATAACTATTTCTCTGAGAAGCTCAGTGAGGGTATTTTAAGTTATGGAAATCAACTGCTGGATCCACCCTTTGAATTGGGAGCACTTTATTATGGTATTAATTTAAGGTATATAAATATAGAGAGAGTTACCTATGATTTGGTGGATAATTTGGTTGGTAATGCAAAGGGAGGTTTTTTCAGTGTGGATCTGGGCACCCTGGCTAAGGTTACTGATAACCTGCGTATTGCCTGTGTAGTGGAAAATGCCCTGTTTACTAATCCTGATTTAAAGGGAGAATTAAAAGAGTATAATCTAACAGGAGATGAGTGGAGCTATCAGGTTATAAATCCATCTTACAGTTCTCATAAAGATATAAAGGCGAAGGTCCGCCTGGGAGCAGCACTCCGGATTCCCATTATAGATTTGACACTGGCTGCAGACCTGGATAATTTCCTTACTGCTCAAGAAAAACAGGTCCTGCATCTGGGGCTGGAGAAAAATCTTTTACTGGATGCCCTCAGCATCAGACTTGGGAAGGCAAAGGGAGAGGAACTGAATCTGAATACTTTCGGTCTGGGCCTTAATTTAACCGGTTTTAATCTGGATCTGGCCCTGGGTAAAAACAGGTTAGGAAATCGCGAAATAATCGGACTTTTATCAGCCAGCATGGATTTCTAAGCTGGATAGGGCCCCTTTGAAAAGGGGCATCTTTTTATATCTTTTCTCTCCCTGTTGTTAATATTTTTTCTTTGAAATATTTGAGTTCATCAATGGTATTTTCTAAGATATCCAGGGTTTTTTCGATATTATGAAGGGTGACTATTTCCTCATCAAAGAAGGGGTCCCAGATCTCCAGGAGGTTTTCAAAGGTCTCTCTCATCCGGTAGCGGCAGGCATCCTTATATTTTTCTCTTGTCATTAAATCAGCCAATATAATCACCGGGCCTTTCTATAGTGTTTATTAATATCATTTGTCTGCAGGGATAGTTTTATCCTTGAAAATAGACATGAAGAGCATAAAGGAGTGAGTAAGATGAAAAGGAAGATATTTTTCTTATTATTTTTAATCTTTCCTTTATTGTTAACGGCCTGTACTAATCCTCAGGGAGGAATTGGCCCTTCCTGGGATGTAACAGCCAGGATTCCCCTGCTAAAGGGGAATGAAGAGAATAAGTTAACCGTCTATGATTTGTTTGGTGAGAATTTCAATCCGGAAGGAGCTATTACAGTAACCCTGGCAGATGGGGATATTACCCTTTTTGATCTTGGTACAAAAATGAGTACGATAAGTATTACAGATAATGAAATCAAAATTCCTATTGTACAACAATTACCAGAATTTAATCCAGAGCTCAGTGAATTCGCTAAAATCAATTTTGGTATTTCATTCAGTAACTTAATATTAGGGAAAAACCAAATTCCATTTGAGATATCAGGTGAAAATGTAGATATTGATAGTATATCTTTCAGTATTTTTGTTGATGGGTTTAGTAGGCATAAATATGTTGTATCAGTCGGGACAGACGGTTCCGGTTTGTTGGAATTGGATAATTACGTGAATTATTCTTCTGACAATGTTTTTATAGCAGCTGAATATCCTAATATTGATGAAAACAGTGAAACTGAATTAATATTAAAGTTTCCTGAAAAACTCTATATTGAAAGTATCACCTGTGATGTAAATGAATATTTAGGAGATAATGAAATTGACACAAAGATTGATTTCGAGATAGAGCTGAATATTGATGAGAAGACGATGGAGAAGGTGGATTTTAACGCCGACTTAGTTATTAATCTCCAGACCCTGGATGGAATGGAGATTGATTTGGAGAATCTTACCTTTACCATTATGGGAAACAAGACGGATGTATTTGTAGCAGAACTTAGAGACCTGGATGACACTGGCACAAGAAAAACCATAGAATTTAAAGATGGTAAAGATATACTGGATATAATACTGGATCCTGAAATAAAGGGCCTGAAAGTCAGTGGAGATTATATTATAAGCGGAGAAGAAGTTACTATCACTTATGATAGTAAAGTGGGTATAGAATCAGTAGAGGTACAGATTCCTTTTGATATTGCTGTGGAAGATGACCTGGTATTTACGACGAATGTGGTAAAATTGGAACCAGTAGATGAAGATATAAGGGAACTTTTGAAACATGATCTGGAGGGTGCCTTCGTTGTTGAAGGCCTGCATAATAAGTTTGGGATGTCTTTGATTATGGAACTCTATATAGCAAGTATACCGGGGAATAGGACAGATGAAGAACTGGAAGAAATCCTGTATAAAAGTGAGAATATGATTAAGAGGGCTTCTATTCAGAAGATGAAAGAGTATAATGTTCCCTATACTGTCAAAGTAGATGCTGAAGAACTGGATATATTTTTTGAAGACAATCTCTATGCAGGAATTAAATTTATTGTACCTGCCAATGAGGAAGGAGAAAGATATAAAATTACTGGAGAAGATGAGTTGACTTTTGACAGGATGTATATTTCTATAACCGGGAAGATCAATAAATAGCCTTATGGTGGTGAAATAAATGAGAAGGGAAAAGATAAGATTATTAATTTTACCGTTATTGCTTTTATTGTTGCTGCCAGGAATAACTGAGGCAGCTATGACAGCCAGAAGCATCGGCCTTGGTGATGATTTTGCCGTATTAGGCGGTTTTGAGGCCCTTTATGGAAATCCGGCTGCAGTGAATCTGGATGGCCATAAATTTGTCCTGGATCTAAGCGGGACAGGAGAGTTCTGGAATAATATCCTCAGGAATGATTATATAAGCGAGAAGGATAAGGAAAAATTAGTTAGCATTGCAGAAAGAAACGGCCTTATACTGGGGGCTGAGGCCAATTCTGGTTTAAAGCTGGCCATAGGCCCGGTGCTATTCTTTGCCGAAGGAAGGGGTAATGGCCTTTTAAGGGTATCAGGGGATTATGCTGAGCTTTTGCTTAAGGGCAATGAGTTGGAACGGATTTACAGCCTGGATGGTTCAGACGGGGCTGCAGCTTTTTATCTTGATACCGGCCTCAACTATTCCTACAGGTTAAATGAGAGCCAGCTGGAAGCAGTGAATGAATTTATCAATAATGCTAATCTCCAGGTTGGGAGCCTTTCATTTGGCCTGAGTTATCATTTCCTCCAGGGCGCCTTTATTAAGTATAAGGCAGCTGGTAAGTTTGGTACCGGGTTTGATGAAGAAGGAGTAGTAGATTTTATTGGCAGTGATGGGGCAGTAGCCTTTTATTATCCGGGTATAGAAGAATTTGCTGATCTGGCCAGGGGACATGCCTTTGATATCGGGGTTTATGCGGATATTAATGATCGTTATTCACTGGGCTTCAGTGTCCTGAATATAGCTGCCAGCCTGAAGACAGACAGGGTCAGGGAAGAGAGGCTGGATTTCGTCTATAACGAAGAGGAAGATGAATGGAAACTGGAGGATACTGCAGATTTGGAGATTTATAATTATGAAGAGAATATAATGAGCCTGCCTTTGATAGTGAAACTGGGTGGAAAGATGGAAGTAATTGAGGGTCTGGATTTGCTGGCCAATTATACCATCACATCCTACAGGGATTCTATCTATGAAAAGGCTCCGACTGATCACCGTTTCAGCCTTGCTGCTGAATTTGACCGCCTGAATTTTTTACCCTTAAGGACCGGAATCACTTATTCAACACTGGAAAGCAGCCTGGCCTGGTCTGCCGGCATGGGCCTGCATCTGGGGCCCTTGCACCTGGATTTTGCTTTCTCTGATTTAACAGGTTTATTTTACAGATCTAAGGGTGTCAATGCCGGCCTGAATCTAAGCCTGGTCTTTTGATACTTTGAAGTAAGCCTCCCGGGAGTGCCGGGAGGCTTAAATATTCAGGACAGGTCTATTTTAGAAGTAAGAAGTTGTAGATAATATGGATATATTGCAGTATTTTTATGGGAAATGAGGTAGATAGAAATGAAATTACTGGTGACTATTGACCTGAAAGAGAAATACATGGAAATGATCAGGGATGCTTTTCCGGAGATTTTGACTGTCAAGGCGCTGGACCCGGCCCGGCAGGTAGAGGAGATTATCGATACCGATTTCCTTGTCACCGGTTTTAAACCTGATCTTGAGCTGTTCAAAAAAGGGGAAAGATTGCAGGTAATCCAGACCTGGAGTGCCGGTGTAGATAAATACATGGAAGAAGAGGTATTGCAACATTTGAAGGCCAGAGGGATAAAATTAATCAGTATGAGTGGAATACACGGTGACCCTATTGCCGAACATGTCATGGGTTTAATTATAAATTACAGCAGGAGGTTATATGATTTTTATGAAGCCCAGAAGGAGAGGAAGTGGCTGAGGCTGGATGTAGGCCAGCTGGCAGGTAAGACGATGGTTATCGTGGGGACAGGGAGCATTGGCCGGGAAATAGCCAGAAGAGCCAAAGCCTTCAGGATGAGAACCATCGGTGTGAAAAGGAATATAGAGGGTAAAATAGATTACATAGATGAACTCTACAGTAATGCCCAACTGGAAATAGCCCTGAAACAGGGGGATTATATTGTTATAGCCCTCCCATTAACAGAAGAGACCAGGGGTTTTATCGGCAGGAAAGAGTTTGCGGTGATGAAAGAAACAGCCTTCTTCGTAAATATAGCCAGGGGTGAAGTGGTGGATGAGGGAGCATTGATTGAGGCTTTAAAGGAAGGGCGGATAGCAGGGGCGGCTCTGGATGTCTTTACGGAGGAACCTTTAAGCCCGGATTCCCCCTTTTATGACCTTGAGAATGTATATATTACCCCCCATATCTCTGCAGCCCACCCCGATTATAACCTGAAGGCTGTCAGGCTCTTTATCGAAAACTTGAAGAGTTATCTGGAAAACAGGGAGATCAAAAACCTTGTTGATTATAACAGGGGTTATTAATCAAAGATAAACCAGTCTGCCCATTCCTGAAGGGGGAAATCCTTGCCCAGTATTTGATGGAGTTCCGCCAGGTTGCAGGGTTTTTCCTGGATTATGGCCCTGGCCCGTTTTTCGCCTATCCCCGGGATCGACTGGAGTTGGGGCAGGCTGGCCTCCCTTATCCTGAAGGGCCAGGGAAGGGCAGTAATGGACCGGTAGCCATGGTCAATTACCCTGACATCTATAAATTGTCTTCTGGTAATATTCCCTGGGATACCGATCAGTATCGGGTAACTGCCCAACTGGCGCCCAAAGCTTAAATTCCCCTTGTGGCTTTCGATAAAGACGTCCTTGATGACGGTTCCGACGGGAAAGACCCGCTGCAACATCGGCTTATTTATATCCTCATTTACCCTCTCTTTATATGCTTTAAAGTCCCTTTGTCTGACCTTTTCTGCCGGATAGCTCCCGGTACGGACTACCTGCCTGATATTGATCCTTCTCAACATCAATCCCTCATCATAGATTTTTTTCAGATACTGGTAATTGTATTCCATGGTCTCTTTCCTTTCGCCAATCAGGCCATGAAGGAGATTGAGGCCGGGGAGTAATTTAGGAATCCCGTCTTCCCTCCTGCCGCCTATAGCATTGAGGATTCTGATGGCTTCCAGGGTATTTTCCGGATCAGATTCAATATTGTTCTTTTTCAGGACTACCGGGTCTGCTGATTCCAGGCCAAAGGCGGCTATGTCCCCGGGGGTATTGTATTTTACTATTGTCTCCAGGATCTGCCTGCTCTCCCAGTATTTTGTAATATTGGCCGGGTTGATATTATCCAGGTGGAGGACCCTTAAGTCAGGGTCAGCTTTCCTGATGCCGCTATAGAGTTCTTCGATTGCTCCCTGGTTTAAGATAAAGCTGCCATCAGCCTGCCTCCTGGCCTGATAGAGGAGGAGGTCAGTCTGCCCGCCCAGCCGGTAGAAGTGGTTTCCCTCCTCGGCCAGTGCCCTGACTTCCCTGATAATATCTTCCGGTGCCCTCTGGTAAAGGGTCTTTTTCAATCTCTCACTGCAGAAGGCACAGTGGTCCAGGCGGGGGCAACCCCGGAAGGTTTCCAGTTCACAGACCAGGTAGGGGTAGGAGGGATGTTTCCTGGTGAGCCTGGCCCCGGCAACAGCCCATTCAGCCAGGTATTCAGGGATTTTATTTCTATCTATATCAATATCCATCAATCGCTCATAGAGGGTTACCGCTGCCACTTCATCGCAGATCAGATCATAACCGGGTACCTCTTTTATCACCAGGGTAAAGGGGCCCCCCAGGACCTTCTGGGGATAGAACAAACTATTCCCGATTTCTCTAATTTCTTTGAAGGAAATGGGTTTTCCTCCCAGGTAATTACCGGGTACGGTGGTACCGGCAATGATAATTACCAGGTCAAACCCTTCCAGCTCCTGCAGGATTTCCTCCCATTTTTCCCTTAACTGGTCAATGGTATAGTAGGAGATCATCTCTTCCGGAATGCCGCCATGCAGCAAAGCCCCATAGGTATAGCGGATATGGGGTGAGATATAGGGGGGTACCCCCAGAGCCGAGGGTTCGTCCAGGTATCCATCTATTAAAGCAGTTTTTATGTTTTTCCTTTGCATATTTTTTCACCTTCTGGTTTTTCGACAGTTATTATTCCTTTTAAGAAATTTCATTTTAATTATATATTATCTCCGGAAATAAGTCTATCAAGTTCCCAATTAGTACCAGCAGGTATTTATTAACTGTCCTAGAAATATATTAAAGAAAGATGGAAAGCAAAGTGAGGTGCAGAATGTGCGATTTTTTTCAACAGGGATGAGATTATTTTTGTTAATAAGCCTGACAGTGGCTCTGGCATGGGTTCCTGCTTACGGAATGAACCAACTTCCTGCCGGGGAGATGGATGTATATGATTTTTCTGGAAAACAGCAGAGTGAGGTTGAGGATGAAAAGATGAAGATATTTAAGATGAAAATATATAGTTTTGCAGGAGTGGAGATGTTACAATTGCGGGAACTGGCTGATGAACTGGGTTGGGCCCTGGATTATGTTCCGGGGAAGAAGGAGACAATAATCAGGAAGGATAATTTTTCCCTTTCTTTACGCGGCATTGGTAGTCTCTCTATGGATTTATGGGATATGGTTGAAGGAGAAGCTGCAGGAGAAGATGCTCCTTTACTGATAAAGGAGGGCAGGACTTACCTTTCCCTGCGCAGGGCAGGAGAGTTTTTGGAACAGATGGGAGAAGAGATTCTGGTTGCGGGATTTTATACAGACCGGAGTTCTTATAAAAAGGATGATAAGATAACTGCTCATATGCGATTATACAATTTTACATCTGAGAGCATAAGGTTGAATTTTGGCTCAGGCCAGAGATACGATCTTTATCTTTTGCAGGATGATGAAGAAATCTGGCGCTGGTCGGATGATAAGTTTTTCACCATGGCCCTTGTATTTAAAGAGCTGGAACCAGGAGAAGGCCTGTCCTATGATCTTGATTTGGAATTCCAGCCTGATACAGGGGAATACATCCTGTGTGGGGAATTGGCTACAATTCCGAAAAGGATAAAGCTGGGGGGAGCATTCATTACGTTTGAGGACTAGAGGGTAACGATTAAAGGATAAAAAAATAAAAGAAATACCGGCTTCCAGGATTAAAGGATGACCGGTATTTCTTGATTTAATTTGATACTGTTTTCAGTGACCAGGGAGTCATAGGCCAGGATTTTGACTCCTCTTTCTTTTGCCAGCCGGAGTGCTTTGGCAAATTCCGGATCTGTTTTCTCATTAGGAGTGAAGTATTTAGCTCCCTGGAACTGAATTAAAAAGAAGATATAGCCCTGGTAGCCTTCCTCCACAGCCTGAATCATCTCTAGAATATGTTTTCTGCCCCTTTCCGTCGGGGCATCAGGGAACATGGCCTTTCCTTCCTCCTCCAGTGTTACTCCTTTTACCTCGATAAAGCTCACTCCGTTCTGATTATTACAATAGAGGTCAAAACGGGAGTTCCTGTAAGTGACCTCCTTTTTTACTTCCAGTGGATGCCCGAATTCCGTTAATAATCCTTCCTTTAATACATTATAAATAACATCATTTGGTACCTGGGAATCGATATTGATCAAAAGCCTGTCCTTGTAGGCAGCAATGATTGAGTATCTGGTTTTGCGGTTGGGGTTGCTGGCCCTTTCCAGAATAACAGTTGCACCTTCCTTGAGTATTTCCTTACATCTACCTGTATTTTTAACATGGACGATTTCCTCTTTGCCATCCACCAGTACATGGGCAATAAAGCGGTTTGGCCTTTTGATAAATGTTCCTTTTTCTATATTTTCATACCTCATCTATCTATCAACCTCTTCGTTTTAGTTCGTTCTCATTTCTATATCTTTTTCTTTTTTCTATAATAGTTATATCATACCACAAAATATTTTTTCATGCAGGATTTTTCGGCATTAAGGATAATACTATATAGCAAAGTCTTGAATTACTACAAGGATGGTGGTTTCCATGAAAAAAGATTTAATGAGTATAGAAGATGCCCTGGGATTAAGCCAGGCTGAAATCAGGCAGTTATATAAAGACCATGTTAATCCAGGATTGGCATCAATGCTTTCATTACTTAATTTTGATAGAAAGTTTGTCAGGGCAAAGGGAACCAAAGTCTGGGATGCAGATGGTAACGAATACATAGATTTTCTGGGCGGCTATGGTTCTTTAAACCTGGGCCATAATCCAGATGCAGTACTGGAAGCAGTGAAAAAGGCCATGGACAGGCCGAATATCTTACAGGCATCACTGAACGTGATGACAGCTGTTGCTGCTCATAACCTGAGTAAGCTTGCTCCGGGAAATCTTACCCATTGTTTTTTCTGTAATAGTGGTACAGAGGCAGTAGAAGGGGCAATCAAGACGGCCAGGATTGCCTCCGGAAAGCAGCGTATCCTCTATTGCCAGAATTCATTCCATGGCAAGACCATGGGTTCTCTGTCAGTAACCGGCAGGGAAAAATACCAGCACCCCTTTGAACCGTTGATACCCGGCAATGAAAAGGTCCTTTTTGGTGACCTGGAGGCCCTGGAGGAACGTTTGAAGGAAGGTGAATTTGCCGCCTTTATCGTAGAGCCGATACAGGGTGAGGGTGGAATAAACGTACCGCCAAAGGATTATTTCCAGGGTGTGCGGGAACTCTGTGATAAATATGGAGTCTATTTTATCCTGGATGAGATCCAGACCGGTTTTGGCCGGACCGGGAAGATTTTTGCTGCTGAACATGAAAATATTGTACCGGATATAATGTGTGTAGCCAAATCCCTTGGTGGCGGAGTAATGCCGATTGGTGCCTTTGTCACTACTGCCGAGATCTGGGATAAGGCCTATGGCGGTATGGATAAAGCCCTTTTACATACATCCACCTTCGGTGGTAATACCCTGGCTACAGCTGCAGCTATCGCTGCCATGAATGAACTGGTTGAAAAGGATCTGGCGGCAAATGCAGCAGAGCAGGGGGCGTATTTGTTGGGCAGATTACAGGAACTGGCTGAAAAATATGATATGATCAAAGAAGTAAGGGGCAGGGGATTACTCATTGGCCTGGAATTTAAAGAACCTGAATCGGGTATTTTAGACAAAATATCTGGCGGAAGGGCTAGTAAATTGTCGAAAGACTACCTGGCGGCAATGGTAGCAGGCGCTTTATTAAATGATCATAGAATCATAACAGCCTATACTCTGAATAACCCAAATGTAATCCGTTTTGAGCCACCCTTGATTATTACCAGGGAAGAAATAGATTACCTCATAGATGCTTTAGAGAAGATATTTAGCGAAAATCCCAGTATCTTCAGAATGACCATGAAGAGCGCCAGAACGGTAATCGGCAACATCTTCAGGAAAAAAGATTAAAACAAAAATGGTAATTTGTATTTTCTATCAGGAAAATGTTTCCCATGAAACAATTTCTGGAAAAATAGGGTATTTTTTATAGGGTGGGAGGAGTTTCCATGAATATAGCTTTTTTCACCGATAGTTATCACCCTTATGTCAGCGGGGTTGTTAATTCTATAGACCGCTTCAAAAAAGAGCTGGAGAGGCAGGGGCATAAAGTCTATATATTTGCCCCTGCTTATCCTGCCGCAGAGGAAGAGGAAGGGGTCTTTCGTTTTTTATCACTGCCGGCAGTAGTACAGAAGGATTTCAGATTGGCCATTCCTCTTTCCCGGAAACTTATACCTGTCTTAAAAAGCCTGGAATTGGATATTATTCATACACATACTCCTTTCCTGATGGGGATACTGGCCAGATATGGGGCCCGTAAACTGGGGATCCCTCTGGTTTTTACCTTTCATACCCTGTATGATAAATATCTGCATTATCTTCCGGTGGCCGGTGGAATGATTACACCTTTTCTCAATTATTATCTCAGGGAATATTGTAACAGCTGTAATTTGCTTATTGCTCCTTCTGCTTATGTAGAGAGGGAACTTCAAAGCCTGGGAATAAACGTTCCAGTGGTAAATGTATCTACCGGGATAGATCTGACACCGTTCAAAAATAATGATGAAGAGGAATTAAATCATTTAAGGAAAATCTATAAGATAGCTGAAGAGGAAAAGATACTTATCTTTGTCAGCCGGCTGGGAGAAGAAAAGAATCCCCTCTTTCTTTTGCAGGCCTATCACAGGTTAATCGACAAATACAGGTTCAGGCCGAGGCTGATAATTGTCGGTGATGGGCCAGAAAGAGAAAAAATGGAGAGTTATTGCCAGAAAAAAGGTTTCCTGGAACAGGTTATTTTTACAGGTAAGAAGAAATATGAAGAGGTAGTAAAATTTTATAAAATGAGTACTCTGTTTGTTTTTCCCTCAAAAACAGAGACCCAGGGCCTGGTTACACTGGAGGCCATGGCCGGTGGATTGCCGGTTGTAGCTGTTAATGCAGCCGGATCAAGCGCTATGGTAGAGCATGGTGTAGATGGTTTTCTGGTAGAAGAAGATGTGGATGAATTTGCCCGGGCTATTTATAGAATACTGACAGATGAAATGATTTATAATAAGATGAAGAAAAATGCCCTGAAGAAGGCGGAAGAGCTTTCCATTGAGAAGATGGCCGGAAGGTTACTGGCAGCCTATAAAAAAATCAGTAACAGGGAGATAGAAGAGGAAGCTTTATAATTAATAGAGGAAGTCATATGAGGAATAATACATATTTGCTTATAATGGAAAATGCTGATATAATGAATGTGTAAATACTCCTGGGTTTATTTCTTTTTAAGGAGGAAATTTAAAATGAGTTTAGATCTCCGAAATTGTCCAAACTGTGGCAGGCTTTTTGCCAAAAAGCCTGGTGTGGATCTTTGTCCGGTCTGTATTGATGATGAGGAGGCAGATTTCCAGAAAGTTAAAAATTTTCTATGGGACAACCCTAATTCCACTATTGAGTTGGTTCATGAAAAAACAGGTGTCAGCAGAGAGAGAATCATTAAATTTATCCGGGATGACCGCATAATAGCAGAAGGGTTGACCCTGGATTATCTCCTGGAATGTGAACGTTGTGGAAAACCCATTCCCAGTGGCCGTTTCTGTCAAAAGTGCCAGGAAGAGCTGGTCAAAGGGCTCAGTCCTGACAGAGGCAGGCGGCAGGAAGTAACTGAAAAGGGCAATGAAAAAAGCCGTATGTATTTATATGACAGAATCAATAAAAGAGGTGAATAAGGCAGAAATGGATCAATCTTAATTGATCCATTTTTATTTTATTTGTGAGAAATTTAGAGATTTCAGGATTAAAAACCACATAAAACGGGATAACCGCATATAATGAACAATAATTCCATTTAAGTTATTTACTTATTTTCCGATAAATACAACAGGTAAGGTAGATATTTATAAGAGGTAAGAGGTGATCTCTTTATGCGGATTTATAAGACCGATAACCATAAGGTACAATATTTAGATAATTATACAAGGAACAGATTTCAGGAGCAGAATATCAATAAGGCAACGGATAAAGACAAAGTTATTATTTCCCATAAGGCTTTAAATATCAAGGATATTCAGCAGGAATTGGCCAGAATACCGGATATCAGGGAAGACAGGGTGAAAGAGTTAAAAGAACAGGTTCAGAAGGGGACTTATCGTGTTCCTGCCCGGGCAATTGCCAGTAAAATTTTAAATTATGGGTTGGAGTGAGTGTTTTGGCATATAAAGATTTTAAAGAAGTATTTATAAAGGAATATGAAGAATATACCCTTCTCTATGATACAGTTAAAGCCAAACAAAAAGCAATTATAGATAATGATATACAGCTACTGGCTGATATTCTCCGTCAAGAACAGGCTATTATAGAAAAGATCGAAGAACTGGAAGCGGCGAGACAGGAGATTTTAAATAAACTGGCACAGAAAGAAGGGAGAGAAAGCAACAAACCCCTCTCTTTTACCGAATTGATGGAATTAGTGCCGGGAGAGAGGGATGAACTGGTACAATTAAAGGATAACTTCCTACAATTACTGGATAAGCTGCAGGAGATTAACCAGGAAAATAGGGAACTAATAGAACATTCCCTGAAAATAACGGAAACTTCACTGGAATTTATCCGGGAAGCCACGGGGAGAGTTAATCTATACAGCAGCAGGAACGATGAAAGCAGTGTTCAGACAGAACACATCGTAGATAAAAGGATTTAATGGCACAAAAAACTAATGACGTCCACAGACAATAATAAAAAGAAGAGGTGTATAGCATGTCTGTTAATCCATATCAGAAATACAAAGTAGCCCAATATAGTACAGCAAGTCCGGAGCAGCTACTCTTAATGTTATATGATGGAGCTATCAAATTTGCGCGGCAGGCCAGGAAAGATATGGAAGAGAAAAATATTGAAGCAGCCAATAACAAATTAAAAAGGGCTGAAGATATTATCAGTGAATTAATGGTTTCATTAAATATGGAAGAGGGCGGCGAGATAGCCCGAAACCTTTATAATCTCTATGATTATATGAACCGCCGTTTAATACAGGCCAATATCAGAAAAGATCCGGCGCTGGTAGATGAAGTTATAAATTTATTGAGCAGCCTGAAGGAATCCTGGGAAGAAGCTATAAGTAAGGTAAGGTCTCAGGTACTGCAGAATGCGGGAGGACTTAACATTGAGGGATAATCGATGGCAGGACTTTGATGGACTGCTTTTAAGAAAGATGGATTTGCTGAAACAGCTGGCAGAGTTGACCAGGGAACAGAGTGTTATTATTGAAGAGGGGAAGCTGGAAGAATTAGAGATTTTAATTAAGAGAAAGAATGAGATTATGGATGCTGTGGATCAACTTGATGAGCGCCTTAATCCCATTCTGGATGAAATCAGGACTTTTGCTGGATTCAATCAGGACAAAAACACTGCTAAAATAGAAGAAAAAGGGAAATTACCGGCAGAGACAGAGAATGTCCTGAAAGATTTAAGAGATTTACTTCTTGAATTGCAGCAGATGGACCAGGAAAATTTGCAGAAGATGAATGAAAAGAGAGCAGAGTTAGGCAAGAGGATGGTCAAAATCCAGAGTGGCCGGAAAGCAAATAAAGGTTATCAACAGGATAACCGGATTTACTCAACATTTATTGATAAAAAAGGTTAATTTCATTTATATGCTGAAAGAGAAAGGGGGATGGGCGAAATGCGAATCAGTACTATTGATCTTGAAACAACCGGCATGATACAGGGAAGGGATAGATTTCAACAGCTTGATACGGTTACCAAAATTTATAGCAGTAAACAACAGGAAGAAGATAGGGCTTATATGGAGCAGGAATTGGAGGAAAGTATAAAGGATTTGAATAAAGCAGTGGAAGCACTACACAAGGATCTCAGATTTCAAATCCATGAGCAGTCAGAGAGATTGATGGTTGAAGTAATAGATGTAGTAAAAAACGAAGTTATTAAGGAAATTCCTCCCCGGCAATTACTGGACATGCTTGGACGAATCAGAGAGATGGTCGGCCTGATCATAGATGAAAAGATATGATAAAAGGAGATTAATTTATGCCTGATAATCATGATAGATTACTCGACATACTGAAAAAGGAATATGAGCTATATGAGGAATTATATAAGATAGCCGGTGAGAAAAAAGATATTCTCCTTAAAGAAGACATAGACCAGCTGGCAGAGCTTGTAAGTGAGGAAGAAGGGCTCTTGCTGGAACTTAAGGAACTGGAAGAAGAGCGATTGTCACTGGAAATGGATTCAATTCATTTGAAGGATGAATTCATAGAATTAAAAAAACAATTGAAGAATCTGGCTGAGAGTTTAAAGCAAAGGAATTATTTAAACAGCAAGCTTATTGATAATTCTCTGAGTTTAATTAATCTTAACCTGAATTTAATCAAGGATTATGGAGGGAAAAAGATTTATGATAAGAAGGGCCTGGTGGCCCAGCAGGCCAGTGCTTTTATCAATAAAAGGGCCTGATTTCGAAGGAGGTAGCGATAATGTCTACATTTGGAGGAATTGAATTAGGCAAAAGAGCCTTGCAGACCCAGCAGAAGTCACTTAATATTACCGGTCATAATATTGCCAATGCCAATAATGAAAAATATTCACGGCAACGGGCAATCCAGAGTGCCACAGACCCGTATACCCTTGCTTCCTTATATAATCCGGCCGGGGCAGGGCAGATAGGGACCGGTGTTTATATAAAATCCATCGAGAGGATGAGGGATCAGTTTATAGATACCCGTATAAGATATGAGAACCAGGGTTATGGGGAATGGTCTGTCCGTAAGGAAAATCTGCGGCAAATCGAGAGTATCTATAATGAACTGGATAGTGGCGGGATAAAAAATAATCTGGACCGCTTTTTTCAGAGCTTTCACGACCTGGTAAGGGATGCTGAGAGCAGCAACTCTGTCCGGGAATCCGTTATCCAGACTGCCATTACCCTGACTACCCAGCTCAATCATATTGATAGATCATTGATGGAATTCAGGGCCCATCTGGGAAGCGAGATAGAATACAAGGTTGCTGAGGTAAATGACCTTACTAAAAGGATTGCTGCCCTGAATAAGCAAATCAAGATTATTGAATCCGATCCCACCAAAAAAGCCAATGACCTGGCTGATGAGAGGGATGCCCTTATAGATGAGTTATCAAAGATAATTGATATACAGGTAAGGTTTGATAGTTTCAACCAGGCCAATATCAGCCTGAACGGAATTGCCATTGTCAGCGGGATTACTGCCAATGAGCTGGAATATACTATCACAGCAGAGTCCAGGACCTCCGTTGACGGGGTAGAATACGAGAATGTCTTTGATAAATATACCTTCTTTGTCAATGGCAATGAGGCCAGGATAGAAAGCGGTGAGATATACGGCCTGATGCTTGTCCGTGAGGATATCGTTGACCAGAAGATGAACAAACTGGATTTATTGGCCAGAACCCTTATTAATGAAGTCAATGCCATTCACCGGAGGGGTTATGGTAAGAGGGATCTGCCTCCTGCAGGTGCCGATTTCGAGGAAGGCGGAGCAGGCAGGGATTTCTTTCTGGGGACAGATGCTTCAAATATCAAGGTCAATGATGACCCGGTTAATGGTATTATAGGATTTCCGGAAAATATTGCTGCAGCTCCCCGGACTGAAGATAAAAATAATGATGGGGAGAATGATTTAATTGGTGATCAATCCATAGCACTGGAAATAGCCCAATTAAGGGATAAATCTATAACTGCCCTGGGAAGCACTTCCTTTAATGATTTCTGGCAGACCCAGGTCAGTGAATTGGGTATAGAGATTAGCCGGGCAGAGGCCATGGAGACAAATCAGAATATCCTTCTGGAATCCCTGAAGGAGAAAAGGCAGGAGGTTTCCGGAGTTAATCTGGATGAAGAGATGACGGAAATGATTAAATTCCAGCATGGTTATAGTGCGGCAGCCCGGGTTATTTCAGTAATCGATCAGATGCTGGATACCCTGATTAATGGTATGATTTAGGAAAGGGGGCATGATTGATGTCACGTATCACCAATAATATGATTATAAACAATTTCCTGGCTAATTTTACCAGAAGCCAGAAAAGCCTGAATAAATATATGGAACAGCTTACAACCGGCGAGAAGTTCAGCCGTATTTCAGATGAACCGATTTATGCAGTCAAAGCCATGAAACTGGAAACAATCTTGCAATTTAATGAGAAATATATTGAGAATGCCGAAGAGGGAATTAACTGGCTTAATGTTACTGATAAGGCCCTGGATGATGTAGTTAAAACACTGCGGAAGCTGCGGGATAGTGCTGTACGGGCAGCAAATGGTTCATTGACTCCTGACGACCGGCAGAAGATACAGCAAGAGGTTCTTCAATTAAAAGAACACCTGATTGACGTGGCCAATAGCAGATATGGGAATGCCTATATATTCAACGGGACAGAGACAAAACTTCAACCATATGTCAATGCGGCCAGCACAGATCCTGATGATTATCTTGCCAATGGCTCTGTTTCCGACGGTAAGCTGACCAGGGAGGTAGGGGCAGGTATAATTATCGATATAAATGTAACCGGTGCAGAGATAGGCTTTGCACAGATCTTTGCTGATCTGCAGGCTTTCAGTGATGCCCTGGAGTATGATGATACGGAGACTTTACAGACAATGATGGGCACTATAGATAAACATATCGAATCTGTACTGGGGGCCAGGGCACAGGTAGGTTCCCGGCAGAACAGGTTGGAATTAACTGTAGACCGTTTTGAATCCCAGGAAATAGCCTATGCTGATATATTGAATAATACAAAAGGTGTTGATATAGCAGAAACCATTATGAAACTAAAGAATGAAGAGAATGTCTACAGGATAGCCCTTGCTACAGGTGCGAGGATTATTCAGCCTACATTGATGGATTTCCTGCGTTAGAATATAAGAAATATCATTCCACCATTCAACGTGAGCCTTGACCTGGTAATTAACAGCAACTTAAGTTCAGTGATAATTAAAGGTGTGGTAGAATGAGAATCCCTCAATTGGAGATAAGGTTTACCATGGGCCAGATTGCTGCAGAATGGGAAAAGGGGTCCATGGAGATTGAACAGAACAGGCCAGCAATCAGGCTGGAATATGCGGGTAGCAGCAAGCCCTATCAGTTATTTCCTGATATGGAGATAGACAGCCCGCCGCCCAAGATAGAGATTGACAGCAGTAAGCCTCTGGAGGAACTTGGTTTTTACAGGATTCATGCTTTGATCAATCACCTGAAAAACGAGGGTAGAGGAAAAGTTATTGAGGGAATAGTGGAAACTTCCCGGGATGGGGATTTCCTGGGAAAACTGGAGCTTGGCGGGAATAGAATAGCTCAACTAAGTAAAAATAAGATGAGGGAGGAAATACCAGAGGTAAATGTAGATTTACTTCCGAAAAGTAAACCGCAAATAGATGCAGAAACAAGCCCTGTCAGGGTAAAGATAAAGGAAATTGATGTAAAGGTTGAAAATAACTTTGTTTTTCCAAAAGCGAAGATAGAGCCGGATAAGGTAAGGATATATCTGGCCCGGAAAGGTGAATTGGATATAAAGCTGGTAGAACATCAAATTGATATTAAAATATAGTTTTCCAGGGGATGAGCGAATGATTGTTGAAACAATTAATTTTGGAAAGATAGAGGTCCCGGAGAGCAAGATTATTTATTTGACAGAGCCCATCCTGGGTTTTGAAGAATATCAGAGATACACAATCATAAGGGGACTGGAGGATGAACCCTTCTACTGGTTGCAGTCTCTTGATGAAGGGGAACTGGCCTTTATCATGATTAATCCTTTCCAGTTTTTCCAGGACTATAGTTTCAATCTGCCGGAGAGGGTTAAGGAAAAATTGGCGGTAAAAGAGGACTCTGATCTTCTAATAAATACTATAGTTGTTATTGATCAGGAGACGGGAGATATCAGAACCAATTTAAAAGCACCGGTTATTATCAATGGAGACAATAATAAGGGAGCACAGGTGATACTGGAAGAAGATTATCCAACCCGTTTTTATCTCGTCAAAGGCGAAACGGCAGTTGAGGAAAGGGTCAGTGAATAGCCATGCTGATACTGACCAGGAAAAAAAATGAGAGTATCATCATTGATGATAAGATAAAGGTCACTGTACTGGAACTGGATAATAACCGGGTGCAATTGGGGATAGAGGCTCCCCGTGATATTATCATACATAGAGAGGAAGTTTACAGAGATATTCAGGAAGAAAACAGAAAGGCTGCCCTTGTGAAGGTAGATCTTTCCCTGTTGAAAGAGAGCCTGTCAAAAAGCAGGCAGGAGAAGGGAAATGAAATTTAAAGTAAAGGAGGTTGAGAGTTATGGCAATAAGTATAAGTGGTTTTAACGGCCTTGATACTGAAACCCTGATTAAACAGCTGATGTATTTAGAAGCAGCACCAATAAGAAGGCTTGAACAGAGTAAAGAAACTATTCAGGCGCGTATAAAGGCCTGGCAGGATTTAAATAGTGCTCTGGATACCTTTAAAAACCGGGCGAAAGAATTAAGTGATATCTTCGATAAAATGGCTCCCTCCGTAGATAATGAAGAGGTCCTGACAGTAAGTGCTAACAGTTTTGCCCTGGCGGGGGAATATGAGATTACAGTGGAACAATTGTTCCAGGCCTATACTGTGGCTTCCAGCGGAAAGGTTGCTGCAGAAGAGATCAGCGGGAAATTTAAGATCGCTATAAATGGATATGAAGTAGAGATAGAGGCCAATAACTCTAACATATATGAGATTGCAGAAATGATTAACAAAGCTGTGGTTGAAGATGGTGATAAGGAGATTCAGTTGGCCACGGCTTCAGTGGTTGATAACAAGCTGGTAATCCAGGCTGCTGAGGATGTCATTGATATTGAAAAAGATAACACCCTGTCATTTGTAAATATCGAAGGTGATATATTAAGTGCCTTAAAGCTGGAAGAACCTGATGTATTACAGGAACATCAGAATGCTGTCTTTACTGTAAACGGCTTAACAGTGGAGAGGGGTAAAAACGAAGGTATCGATGATGTAATAAAAGGTGTCACCTTAAACTTTAAAGGGAAAACTGGTGAAAAAGCAACAGTTAAGATAGGAACAGATACTGCTTTGATGAAAGACAAAATCAAGGCCTTTGTCGATCAGTATAATAAGCTGGTAGATGCCTTCAAAAAATATGGCAAAGCTGAGCAGGCCCAGATTGATAGTGGTACTGGTCCGGCAGTTCTCAGCGGTGATGCCACTTTAAGGTCCCTTGAATCCATGATATATAATAGTGTGATGACCCCGAGCAGGAGCATCAGCTCTACTGCCTGGTTAAGCAGTACACCTTTATCCTGGAAAGATGAGGATAAAACCTTAGTTATAAATGGCAATGTTGTGCTCCTTGATGGCAATGAAAGCCTGAAAGACATAGCTGATAAGATTAACGCTGCAGCTGGAGATATTGCTACAGCAAGTGTAAAGGATAACCGGCTGGTGATTGAAAGTAAAGGCAGCAGGCCAGTAGATCTAAGTGGAAGTGACAGCATTGTACTAAGGGATCTGCAATTACCGGCAAGTTTTAATAAGAATGTTGTTTCAATGGTGGGTATTGAGATTGACCGTTATGGAAAGCTTTCCATAAATGATGAGAAATTGGATGAAGCCTTAGCCAGTAATCTTTCAGATGTGAAGCAGCTCTTTACTGGTGTTGGAGGTATAATCGACCGGGTAGAAAAAAATGTGGATCTGGCGATAAAATCTTATAGCAGTTCAGGCGGTGGTTATATTTCCAACAGGATAAAGAATCTGCAGAATGAAATAAAATATATTGATGAAGACATAGAGAATATGGAGAGGCGCCTGGAAATGCGGGAAAATAGGTTAAGGGCCCAGTTTACCAGGATGGATTCATTATTGTCGCAGATGAATAGCCAGAGCAACTGGTTAATGGCTCAATTTTCTTATCTATATTTAAATTAGGGATAGAATATTTTAATTATAAATAAAAAATGATGAGAAACTGAAAAAAGAGAAGAAAAAAGCAGATTTATAGTAGCTGTTAAAAACTAAGTAGAAATTTTGGCCCAAAACATCAGAAAAACAATGTATTTACCTGTAATATTTATGACTATCCAATACGATATAAGCTATAGAAGAAGCAGGGATTGCTTCTTTAAATAATAATCAAGGAGGATGATGTTTAATGATTATCAATCACAACATCAGTTCAATGAATGCTTTAAGAAACCTGAACATTAACTCCAGTGCA
>JANWJZ010000012.1 GCA_025451675.1 Halanaerobiales bacterium
GCTACTGCCAGTGCAGACAAATTTTTGAACTGGGATACTATAAAGATTATAGTACTTGGCCTGGTTGCCTTCTCTATTGGTACAGCCGGCGGAGTTCTCCTTGGCAAGCTTATGTATAAGCTGTCCGGTGGAAAAGTCAATCCATTAATCGGTTCAGCCGGTGTTTCAGCTGTACCGATGGCTGCCAGGGTGTCACAAAAAGTTGGCAGCGAAGAAGACCCAGGAAACTTCTTGCTTATGCATGCAATGGGTCCAAACGTAGCAGGAGTTATTGGTTCAGCTATTGCTGCCGGAACGCTTCTATCTTTGTTTGGTTAATTTCAAATATGTTCTTATTTAACATTTATTGCTCTGGATTTATAATATAATTTAAACTGTAGTAAGATACACTAATTGTGAGGGAGTGAAAAAATGGCCAATAAAAGAGTGAAAATAACAGAGACTATTTTTAGGGATGCCCACCAATCTCTCCTGGCAACCAGGATGTCAACAGATGATATGCTGCCTATTGCTGAAAAGATAAACAAGGTAGGTTATCATTCTGTTGAGATGTGGGGCGGGGCTACCTTTGATAGTGCCATGCGCTATTTAAATGAAGATCCATGGGAAAGACTGCGGAAACTGAAGGAAAAGATGCCTGATACTAAACTGCAGATGCTGCTCAGGGGACAGAACCTGGTTGGATACAGGCATTATCCAGATGATGCAGTCCGGGAGTTTGTCCGCTTAGCCATTAAAAATGGTATCGATATTATTAGAATCTTTGATGCCTTGAATGATGTGCGGAATATGAAAGTTGCCATTGAAGCCACCAAGGAATTTGGCGGCCATGTCCAGGCTGCTGTAGTTTATACAGAAAGCCCGGTACATGATATTAATCATTATATTGAAACTGCTAAAAAACTACAGGAGATGGGTGCAGATTCCATATGTATCAAGGATATGGCTGGCCTGATGAAACCATATCAGGCTACCGAGCTTTTCACAGCACTGAAGAAAGCTGTTGATCTTCCCATCCAGTATCATTCCCATTATACCAGCGGTCTGGCTGCAATGACCTATCTGAAGGCTGTTGAAGCAGGGGTAGATGTCATTGATACTGCTTTATCTACTCTGGCACTGGGAACATCCCAGCCAGCTACAGAGACCATGGTAGCTACCTTTGCCGGTACTGAGTATGATACTGGCCTTGATCTGGAGCTGATCACTGAAATAAACCGTTATTTTAAAGATATCAGGGCTAAATTGAAAGAAAATATGGTTTCAAAAGATGTGGATCCGGAAGTCCTTATCTACCAGATCCCAGGTGGTATGCTTTCCAATATGCGCAGCCAGATGCAGAAGATGAACATGCTGGAACGGCTGGAAGAAACACTGCATGAAGTGCCCAGAGTAAGAAAAGACCTTGGCTATCCGCCGCTGGTAACACCGATGAGCCAGATGGTAGGTACCCAGGCAGTCTTCAATGTAGCTACTGGTAAGAGGTATCAGATAGTAAGTAAAGAGATCAAAGATTATCTGAAGGGCCTCTATGGTAAGGCGCCGGGAGAAATTGATCCTGAATTCCGGGCCAGCATCCTTGGCAAAGAAGCAGATCAGGTCATCGACCACAGACCTGCTGATGATCTGGAGCCAATTGTGGAAAAAGCGACAGAGGAATTGAAGGCAAAAGGTTATTACAGATCAGAAGAAGATGTCTTATCATATATTATGTTCCCTTCAGTTGCGGAAGAATTTTTCCAGAAAAGGGCTTAATGGCTTAATTTATCAGTGAGTAGAGAGTAGTGAGGAGTTATAATTTTTTATAAGAATATAAATCAAAGGAGTGGTTATTTTATGGCAACTATTGAATACTTCAAGAGTAAGGATATTCTGACCAGGGTTAGAACAACTGTTGAAACAGCTTTTTATGGAAATAATGTAGTAAAAATCAGTTCACCGGCAGAGATGTATAATCTGGCCAAAAATAGCCCGGGAACCATAGTTACAGATATGCCAATTTACAGGCCAGAAGAACTGGGCCTGCCACAGGGCGCAACAGTTCTATTATTCAATGACGGTGAAGTTACTGGCCGTTTTGCTGCAGCCAGGAGAATAGCAGGAGAGCCGGGAGTAGATGTAAACAACCTGGCTGGAAAAGTAAGAGAAGCAGTTTATAATACCAGATATAGAAAGCTGTACCATTGTCAGGCTTATGCAGGACTACATGAAGATTTCATGGTAAAACTCCATCTCTTAATACCTGAAAATCATGAGAATATTGCTCTTTCCTGGATGCTTAACTTCCAGTATATAAATGATTTTTATTATAAAATGTATCAGAACTCCAGGCAGCTTAATGAAGGGGATGTATATATCTTCTCCGATCCTGACTGGAGACATCCTGAGCATCCTGGTGGATTAGCCTTCTTTGATCCAGAAAATAATGTGGCCGCAATACTGGGTATGCGTTATTTTGGTGAGCATAAAAAAGGTACTCTTACCCTGGTTTGGGGCATTGCCAATAGAAATGGTTATGCTTCCTGCCATGGTGGCATGAAACGTTATAACCTGGATAATGGAAGAAGCTATGTAGTTTCTGTCTTTGGTCTTTCCGGTTCTGGAAAATCCACCATTACCCATGCTAAACACGATAATAAATATGATGTAACTGTACTTCATGATGATGCCTTCATCATCAATACCGAAGACGGTTCATCTATTGCCCTGGAACCAGCCTATTTTGACAAAACCCAGGATTATCCGATGGGTAGTGAAGACAATAAGTACATCCTTACTGCCCAGAATACCGGTGCTACCCTTGATGAAAATGGCAAGGTTGTACTGGTAACTGAGGATATCAGAAATGGTAATGGTAGAGCTGTTAAGTCCAAGCTCTGGTCACCAAACAGGGTAGATAAATTTGAAGAGAAAACAGATGCAGTATTCTGGTTAATGAAGGACCCCACTTTGCCACCTGTTGTTAAAGTAAAGGGTGCGGCTCTGGGTTCAGCAATGGGTGCAACCCTTGCTACCAAGAGGACCACTGCTGAAAGGCTGGCCGAGGGTGTTGATCCAAATGCATTGGTTGTAGAACCATATGCCAACCCCTTCAGGACCTATCCGCTCAGTGAAGATTATAAAAAATTCAAGGCCCTTTTTGAAGAGGGTATAGATTGCTATATTCTCAATACAGGTGCTTTCATGGGTAAAGATATTGGTCCAAAGATAACCCTTGGAATTATTGAGGCTATTGTAGAAGGTACTGCTGAGTTTAAGCAGTGGGCTAATTTCAGCGACCTGGAGATTATGGAAATAGAAGGTTATGTACCAGACTTTAATGACAGTGAATACAAAAACCAATTTGAAGCCAGAATGAAGGACCGTGTAGAATTTATCAAGAGCAGGGAGACAGCCAAGGGTGGATTTGATAAATTACCGGCTGAAGCCCTGGAGGCCATTGAAAAGGTAATCAGTGAGATTTAAGAAAGAGAGAAGGCTCATGTTCTTACTGAACATGAGCCTTTATTGTTATTATTTTATTTTATTTATTATCAAGGTATTTCTGTACTTCAGGGATATATTCCCTGTCTACCTTCATGATATGGTTGGTGATCCAGTTGGCCAGAAAGTCCAGTAAATCAAGGGCATGGTTTTTCTGGTCTTCATCCAGATTATCCAGTTCTATTTCTTCAATTTTTTTTACGAAGATTTTATGTTGAAATCTGTGGGCAGCCAGGCCAATGAAATCAGCTTCTTCCATCAATTTCTCTTCTTCACTGAAGTGGAATTGAGCATAACTATGTAATTCTTTCAACAATCTTACGATTTCGTCGTATTGGTCCAGACCCTCAGAGGCATTTTCCAGGACATCTACCAGATCCCGGCCTATCCTGAAGAGCTCCTGATGTTGGTCATCAACTACATCAATACCGACTGATAGCTTTTCATCCCATTCAAACATTTGCTCACCTCATTTACTTAAATTTAAAAATATTATAACAGCTTAAAGATATTATAACATATCTAAAGATATTGTACAAATTTGTCTAATTTTTGTAGACAATCTTAATAAAATAGTTAGCAATGTTAATTAATAAAAAAGTATCGCAAAATAAAGCGATACTTTTTTCTTATAGTATTATTAATTACTAATTAAATTTTTACTGGTTCGCCTACTTCTTTAAAGGCCTTTTCTGTATCTACAGCTACAGGCTGATTAGTTTTGATAGATTTTAATATATCGAATACCATTTTTAGATCTCCATATTCAATCTCAGGAGTTACGGAAATCTCTTCCTGGCCAACCATGGCATTGTAGAAATTCAATAACTCGTTGTAATATCCCCGTCCGGTCTGGTATTCTACTTTTTCCGTACTACCGTCAGGGTAGGAGAGATGAATAACACCTGAGTTCATTTCTTCCAGGTAGAGCTCGCCCTTATTACCGAATACACGCAGGCCGATTAAGGGTTTCTGTGTTTCTTTGCCGTCGGAATAGTAGGAGAAATGTCCAATAACGCCATTTTGAAATTCTATCTGGGTATTAATAACCCGGTAAGGGGAGAAATCCTCCTTTTGCGGACTGCCCATAGCATAGACCTGTTTTACAGCACCGAAGATATGTCTCAGTGCAGCCAGATCATGGATTGCAGCATCAAGGAAGGTCCCGCCGGCATATTCCGGGTGTTGTCTCCACTCCCTGGCGGCAAAGGTATCCTTTTTCATCTCTTCCTCAAAATCCACAGATCTGTTTAAGACAAAATAGGCTACATCACCAATTTTACCCTGCTGTAATAGCTCCCTTACTTTGTTTACTCCTTCATCATAGCGGTAATTCTCCGCAACCATCATTAATACCGGATGTTTACGGTGAAGTTCCAGCAGTTTTTCCGCTCCTTCCATGGTGGCGGCCAGTGGTTTTTCAGCAATTAGATTTATGTTAGCCTTAACTACTGCAGCAGCTATATCATAGTTTTCAGGTATAGGTACCAGCAAATCCACTGCATCCAGCTTTTCTTTTTCGAACATCTCATTATAATCATCATAGACCTTATCTTCAGGCAGATTCAGCTTCCTGGCTAAATCCAGGGCCCTTTCTCTATTCAGGTTACAGAGGGCAACAACTTCGTATTTATCGCTCAGTTCCTGTAGGGCCGGCCAGTGGAGCCTTTCCCAGGCCATACCTGTACCGATAACACCCAGGCGTATCTTTTTCATAGAATCCCCCTTTTAAATAATTTTTCATATATTATCTTGTGCAATTTTAAATTATTTATTAAATTTATCAGTAGCCTTATATTCTGGATTTTCAACTCTGGAGAGTCCAGATATTTATGCAGGAAAATTAATTCCGGTGAAGAATTATAAGAATGTCTAAAAGATACTATTAATAAAAAGGTAAAAAATTATAGAAGAGAAAAATATAAATTAATGGGAAAGTGTGGTTTTTATTGTGGGAGCTGTCCTACCTATGTAAATAATGAATGCAGGATGCAGGACAGCACATGAAAAAGGAGAAAAACAAAACAGACAAACCACTCAGAATACTCTGTGATTATGAGTAGTGTTCACCAGCGGGGAATGAACAGGACAGGTGATTAATATGTTTAAGACAGATAAAGAATATGAAGAATTTCTAAGAGATAATGTAATGAGTA
This sequence comes from Halanaerobiales bacterium, assembly GCA_025451675.1. Taxonomy (GTDB): domain Bacteria; phylum Bacillota; class Halanaerobiia; order Halanaerobiales; family DTU029; genus DTU029. The sequence goes on from JANWJZ010000012.1 coordinate 5,640, forward strand.
CAAAGCAGGCAGCTGAATACCTTGGCATCACAAGATCTGGTATTAGCTTCCTGGTAAAAGAAGGAAAGATAACTCCTTTTTATGACCAGGACCGTGTAAGGTTATTTTCACGTAGGGAAATAGAACGGTATAAGAGGGAAAGAGATGGCTTTTGAAATAGAGGACCAGCCTTAATTGGCTGGTTTTTATTTTCTATCATAAAAATGCTAAAAAGTTGTCCCCATTTTTCTTGAAATAGGGTGATTTTAGATGACATAAAATAATACGGTAAAAACGAAAAAGCCGTCATTTCAATACTTGACGGCATCTTCTTATATTGTCTGGTGCCGAAGAAGGGGATCGAACCCTTATGAGCTTAGAGCTCACTGGATTTTGAGTCCAGCGCGTCTGCCAGTTCCGCCACTTCGGCATGTATTATATCCTTTACTTTTTATATAGTAACACATCGATTTCAAAAAAGCAAGAGCCTGCACAAATTTTTTCCCAGAGGCTCCAGCCTTTAAAGCTGGAGCCATTCTGGAAAGAGAGTAAAAATAGTTATAGAGGATTTCAAGCTAGGAAATCAGATCAGCATTAAGGACTACCTGTACCAGTCTCTGAATCAGTTCAATCTGTCCGTAGTTTTTTACCTTTTCCCAGTCACCATTTAACAGGCTTCTGGTAATATCCAGGGATAATCCGGTCTGGATGGCGATGGCTTCAGCCAGCCTGGCCTTACCTAATTCTTCTAATTCAATCCAGTCAGTACTGATCAGGGCATTGATTTCTTCTTCGCTCAGTCCCTGTTTGCGTAATTGTTCCCTGGCAGTAGTCTGTAGTTTTGGTATTAATAAATCATAATTTCCGGTAGATAATTCCTTGATTTCCTCAGAGGCAAAGATTCCGTTGGTTAAAGTACTGATTTCTACAGCCAGATCTTCCTCTGTAATAACTCCATAGGCTTTGACATATTTTAAATTATTATCCTGATCTGCGATAAAGAAGACCTTATCTGTTTTCAGGATTTCTTCCAGAGGGACCAGTCTGTTATTTCTGCCGACAAGGGTTTTTTCATTAAAATCATATACTTTTCTTTCACCATTCAATAGATTCATAGAAACCTTTTTCGAAGTAGGGTAGATATCGGTAATATAGCCTGTACTGGAGGAAAAAGTAGCAAGTTTGCTGATTAATTTAGCAGCCTCGGCCCTGGAAATTGTTTCACCAGGGTTAAAATACTCTTCCTTCTCAATTAATTCAATCTCTTTTGCTATCCCGATCTGTTTTATAGCCCAGTGCCCTGCTGGTATATCCTTAAAGCTCAGTTTATCAGTCAAATCGATAGTGCTGGCATTATCTGTGATACCCAGAGATTTGATGAGGATGGAAATAGCCTCCGCCCTTGTAATTGCTTTATCAGGCCGGAAAGTATTATCTGGATAACCGCCAATAATTTCTTTCCCGGCCAGGGCATTAATTAAATTACCCTCTGGATAGTCTGCCAGGTCAGTAAACTTGAAGTTATTATCCGGAATCAGATTCATCTGTTTAGCCAGGGCCAGGGCAAATTCTCCCCTGCTGATGGCCTTTTCAGGTTTAAAGGTACCATCAGGATAAACTTCCATAATCTCATTATTTAGCATACTAAGTATATAGTCCTGGGCCCAATGATTACTTATATCTGTGGGCTCTTCAGCATTTACAGGCAAGACAGAAAGCAATAAAATTAAAGGTATGATTAATCTACTGATCAATTTACGGAAAACCATAAAAATGCTCCTTTCTAAAATGGAAAGAAATATGAATACTTACAAAAATAATACCTACATACAAATAATATCACAAATGGACTGAAATAACTATATAAATGAAATAGTAATATCTGGTATTGAAAATACGGGAAAGAAAAAATCCTTTGTTGGGGGGTGGTTCCAACAAAGGATTTTTCTTTAGGAGGTGAATGCATTTGACTAATTGGGGAAAGAGAATCTTATGTTTGTATCTATATAATGCCACCATCCGGTGGACTAAAGAGGGTTTAAAGAAGTATAAGGGTTGACCTGTTTCAGTCTGTTTTTATAATAACATAGAATTATTAAAATAAAATTGGAATTAGATTAAAATTTAATTAAAACTTCCACTATAATTTTACCCCTGCCGGTAAATAGTAATACTGTCCTTATTATATCAATGATAGTAGCGAGGTGAGCTGCTTGAAAAAAATCGAGAAAGCTATTACCCATGCCCTTGCCGGGGAAATTTTTAACAGGTTGAAAGATAGCGAATACGGAGAGATTCCCTTTAAAGATCACCGGGTCCTCTTCGAAGCCGGGCCCCGTAATGAAAAAAATGAGCCACTGGCAGCAACGGTAGAGGTAATAGACCAGGAAGGTTATCGGGTGGAACTGTATAATCTGGAGTTTGAAAAGTGATTAGAGCCTCCTGTTAGAGGAGGCTTTTTATGGCATGATGTATAGAAGAAGACCGCTTCAGGCAAATTTATTATTGAGGTGATTCAAAATGAGAACCATCTGGAAGGGTGCTATCAGTTTTGGTTTGATAAATATACCCATCAGGTTATCGGCAGCTACCAGTAAAAATAATATTAGTTTCAGGCTCTTACATGAGAAATGCAAAAATCCCGTAAATTTGCAGAGATATTGCCAAGTATGTGATAGGGAAGTGGGTCCCGATGAACTGGTAAAAGGATATGAATATGAAAAAAATAGTTTTGTTATCTTAAGGGAGGAGGATTTTGATAATATACCTGTGAAATCTACAAAAACCATCGATATTATCGATTTTGTAAAACTGGAGGAGATAGATCCTATCTATTATATAAAGACCTATTATCTCAGCCCTATAGAAGGAGGAGAGAAACCATATCTTTTATTGAAAAAAGCAATGGAGAAAACTGGAAGGGTGGCCATAAGCAAGATAACCATAAGGAATAAGGAAAGCCTGGCTGTAATCAGGGCAATGGATAAAACACTGGCCCTGGAAACCATGTATTTTGCTGATGAAATCAGGGCAGTTGAGGAACCCAATCTTCCGGTTCTGGAAGAGAAAATTCAAATCAGTGCACGGGAAGAAGAACTGGCCATAGAAATAATCAGGAATTTAACAGCAGAGTTCAGGCCAGAGAAGTATACAGATGATTATAGGGAAGAATTAATGAAAATTATCAGAGAAAGGATAGAGGGTGAAGAGGTAGAAATTCCAGAAATGATTCCTACTGATAACAAGGTGCTGGATTTGATGGAAAGGCTGCGGGCCAGTGTAGAAGCATCAGAAAAGAAAGCCAGAGCAGCCAGAGAGAAAGAGAAGATAGGTTAATCTTTCAACGCAGCAGAAATGAAGGTAGATCCTGTTGCATATCCAGGATTCCACTCCAGGGATTACCTATTTTATCAATTCTCTGTAATGTGTTTTTAATAGTAAAAATTTCCGGCCCTGGGATATTGCTTAATTCTTCCCAGTCAAGGGGGGTGGAAACCGTTGCCTCTGGTGTAGGCCTTACGGAATATGGTACTGGCAGGGTTTTACCCCGGTCATTCTGACGGTAATCTATATAGACCTTACCGGCCCTTTCCTTTTTCCGCCATTCAATGGTAGCTAAAGATGGTGCCATTTTGACCACTGTCCCTGCAACAGCCTGCAGGAAATCCTTAATCTCCTGATAATCATATCTTTCCCTCACTGGAAGGTAAATATGGAGGCCGGACTGACCGGAGGTCTTTGGAAAGCCCACCAGGTCCAGTTCATCCAGGATTTTTTTGATAAGGAAGGCCACCTGGATCACGTCATTAAAGGAGGATAATTCACCGGGATCCAGATCAAAGACAGCAAAGGAAGGCCTGTTCAAATTATTAATTGTGGAAAACCAGGCGTGGAGTTCAATGGAAGCGCTGTTGGCCACCCAGATTAAATCCGCCAGTTTGTTTACCATTACCCAGTTTTTATGTTCTCTCCGCTGACTGGAGTAGATCTGGCAGGTACTCAACCAAACAGGGGCATGTTCGGGTATATTTTTCCGGAAGAAGGATTCCCCATGAATGCCATCTGGATATATTTTCAGGGCCAGAGGGCGGTCCTTTAAAAAATCTTTAATATATGGATAGATATCTATATAGTACTTGATTAAATCTCCCTTGGTGAGGCCGGCTTCCGGCCAGAAGACCTTATCCAGATTGGTTAGATTAAGTTGATTATTATCTACAACTATAGCAGTCACGATTAATCCTCCCCGGAATTATCCAGAATTATTTTTATGGCATAGGCATGCCGGAAAGTATTATGCCTGCTTATTTCAGTATAGCGGACTATTGACCTGAGTAGAGGTTTTACCCACTTTACACCTTTTTGGGCTGGTTCTGTCCTGAAGGGACAGGAGGCGGTAAGAATGGTCGGCAGGAAACGGAATAAGGCCTGGGTCATATTTTTATCCAGGGCCATTTTTACCTTGCCCATATAATGCAGATTGCCTTTCTCATATTTTCCCACCAACAGGGCTGTCCCTTCTGCAGTATAACCGCCTATGTACACTTCTGTGTATTGCCAGCATTTTATTTTATACCAGTACTTACTCCTCTTGAATTCATAGGGAGAATCCAGCTTTTTGGCCACTATCCCTTCTAACTTATTTTTTTCAGCCTCTTCATAGAGTTTCCGGCCATGATTTATTATGTAGCCAGGTATTAGAATGCCCCTTTCTTCCCTGACCATTTCCTTCAGAATCTCTTTTCTCTCCAGCAAAGGAAGGTGATAGATATCTTTATTATCATAAGAGAGTATATCCCAGGCTATTAGTTTAATAGAATTATTATAAGGGCTTTTCTTTTCTCTAAACTGTTCCTGTAATTTGCCGAAATTAGCCTTTCCCTCTTTATCTATATAGCAGATCTCCCCATCCAGAATGGCTTCTTTACAATTGAGGGCTTTATGGATTTCAGCCAGTTCCGGAAAATTTCTGTTCAGGCTTTTTCCATTTCTGCTTTGCAGAAATAGGGTGGAACCGTTGATAAAAGAAATGCAGCGGTAACCATCCCATTTTATTTCAAAGAGATATTCTTCCGAATCAAAGGGTTCTTCTCTGGTAGTTAGTAACATTGGCCTGAGAGGTGGCTGCAACATATCCATCCCATTCCGCTCATCCCTTTTATTATGCTACAAATAGCGGGAAAAGAGCTTCCCGCTATCTGGAGAATTAAGACTAATGTTTAACTTTTGCCGGTTTAAAGGTTACACATTTAGTTTGATTAGACATGGAGGGTTCAGCATCAAAAGAGCCTGCTTCCATCTTATCATCACCAAAGAAGTTTTTTGCTACCTCTATAGCCTCAGCGACACAGATATTTCCCGTATCCCAATAGTGGCAATTGTCAACTGTACACTTTATTACTGCCAGTTTATACACCTCCTTCTGCTTATATTCTTCACAGAAATATAAAAAATATACTGCTGATGGTTTAGAAAAAAGGAAAGCTGGTAAAAATATAGGATGAAATGGAGGTAAGGAAAATGAGACTATGTTTACCCTGTGAAAAGATAAAGGAGATCAGAATCAGGCAGGGGAAAATTTATTATTATGATCTATGTGAAAAGTGCAGGAGAAAAGAGATTATCTATATCTTCTCAAAGATGAAAAGAAGAATCAGTTCTTTATAAGTCCTGATTATTTAATAAGGAAGATTGAAAAATTTACTTGCAGGGCTTGAATTGAAAAAACAAATGGTTTAAAATAGTGAATGACAAGAGTAAGTTCAATGGACAGGCCGGTGTAGCTCAATTGGCAGAGCAGCTGAATCGTAATCAGCAGGTTGCGGGTTCGAGTCCCATCACCGGCTCCAGTTATATCTACAATAAAATTTTGTTATGTTAAAACACCTCCTATGTCAAGGGAACAGAGGAGGTTTTTTTATTTTAAAAAAAGATAATTATAATGAACTTTCAAGGGTCCTGATACGTTTTATTGATGAGAGGCGGGAAGAGGGGAGGTAAGAATTCAGGAATGGATTTAATTTCGAGGGCCAGGGCCGGAGAGAGAGAGGCTCTGGAAGAGCTGCTCAGGCAAAATTATGGCATATTAAAGGGTTATTTACTGAAGATTGGCTGTGATTATGATTTAACCGAAGACCTTATACAGGAGACCATGTACCGGGCGGTAAAAAATATAAAGAGATATAAGGCTACCAGCAAGTTTTCTACCTGGTTGATTACCATCGCTACTAATCTTTACCGGGACCAGCTCAGAAAAGGGAGAAAAGAGATTTTATATGCTGACATAACTGATGATTTGCAGTACAGGGCAGAACAATTGGATATTACCCTTGAAGCAAAAGAGAAGTTCCTGCAGCTGCAGAATATAATGGCAGGCCTGCCCTTTGAAAAGCGGGCGGTCCTTGTTTTAAAACATTATTATGGCTATAGCTATCAGGAGATGGCTGATATCCTGCAATGTCCTGTTGGAACCATTAGATCCAGGCTCCATTATAGTCTGGATTATCTTAAAAATAAACTTCGGGAAGGAGGTCAGCAACTTGGATGAACAGTGTAAGCAATATCAACTTCTATTGATGGATATTCATTTTGGTGAAAGGAATATGGATGGTGAAATAAAGGGACATCTTGAAAAATGTAATGATTGTCAGGCTTACTGGCAGGGATTAGATAAGATAGAGGAAACTCTGGATGCTCTTAACTTTGAGCCAGCAGTAGATTACCCGCAAATAAGTGAAGTCCTGGCCAGGGTAAGGAAAAGGGAAAGTATTTTGGAGTCCCTGAAATTTGTCCTTGTTGCTATCTGTTTACTTTTAGCATCTGTCTTAACCGGTTTTAAGTTCCTTCTTTTCCTGCAGGCTTTCTTTTATCTGACCTTGCCATTCCTGTCTCTCCCGCTTATTTACCATTATAAAGAAAGGTGTGATTCCCGTGGTTAATAAATTTTATTATTTCCTTCCAGTTCTGCTGGTTCTTTTATTACTGCAGGCCCTCTGGATATTTTTTGATGCCCGGAAGCGCAGGGAAAAGGGTTACTGGTTGTGGGGCCTTTTCGGTTTGCTAAATGTGCCTTCTTCACTGATTATATATCTACTAATTACCCGTAATTTTGATACCCGGGAGAAAGAGAGCTGTCCGGAATGTGGGCTGAAATTGAAGAATGACTGGAATTATTGCCCTGGCTGTTCCCGCGAAATAAAAAAATAGGCTCTGAAATATGTACCTGCTGGAAAGCAGGTCTTTTTTCTATCTTTTCCTGGTATTTTATGCAAAAAACACTGTAATAATATAAAAGAGGCAGTTCTGGCAGGAGAAATTTATTTTTCCGCGAAATATACAAATATTGTGAGAGCCGGTTAAGAGCTCTTTTTTAATGCTTATCAGGAATTCATAATAAATAACTGTTATGGAGTTAATTGGAAATGCTATATAGAAATTATTTATGGTAAGGAGAAAGAATTATGCTCTTTAGAAAAGCAGAATACAGAGATTTTAATGAAATAATGGCTATAATAAAGGAGGCCCAGGTTCATCTCCGGGAGTCGGGAATAGATCAGTGGCAGAATAATTATCCAAATGAAGAGATAGTACAGGAGGATATTGCCAGGGGTAATAATTATATATTGGTAGAGGATGGTAAAGTTATTGGTACAGTGGTGCTTAGCTTTGCTGAAGAGGAAAACTATAAGAAAATATATGATGGCCAATGGTTATGTGGCCTTGCTTATGCGGTTATTCACCGGATTGCAGTGGCCAGGGATTTCATGGGAAAGGGGTATGGCAGCATCCTTTTGAAAGAGGCGGAAAAATTATGTATTGAGAGAGGCTTTAAAAGCCTCAGGGCAGATACCCATGAGGATAATAAAGTGATGCAAAGGCTTTTAGAAAATCATGGCTTCCAATATTGCGGCATAATATATCTGGAAGATGGAGCAAAGAGAATAGCCTATGAAAAGTTAATTGGTTGAAAAGCTCATCATTCCCTAAAGTGATTATTGGAACCCATCAAAACGTTATGATAAAGGAGGAGTTTTATGGGTAAAAGGATATTGATTGTGGGTGGAGTAGCAGGGGGAGCCTCAGCTGCTGCCAGGGCAAGACGCCTGGATGAAGCGGCAGAAATAATAATCTTTGAGCGGGGGCCTCATGTTTCTTTTTCCAATTGCTCCCTGCCCTATTATCTGGGTGGGCTTATTGAAAATAGTGAAGATTTAATCCTAATGAATCCGGCAAAATTTAAAAAGCAATTCAATATAGAGGTAAGGGTTAATAATGAAGTAATCAAGATAAAGAGGGCAGAGAAAAAAATTGTGGCCAGGGATTTAGAAAGCGGCAGGGAATACGAAGAAAGCTATGATAAGTTGATCCTTTCTCCTGGAGCCAGCCCGATTGTGCCGGCCAGTATCGAGGGAGTCAATCAAAAACATGTCTTTACTGTAAGGAATGTAACGGATGTCGTTAAAATAAAGGAATACCTTGAATTTAACAATATAGAGGAAATTGCCGTTGTCGGCGGAGGTTTTATCGGTGTGGAAGTTGCCGAGAACTTACGCCTGGCCGGTAAAAGGGTAACCCTGATTGAAGCCCTTGATCAGATAATGTCACCCTTTGATTATGACATGGCCCAGATTCTACATAAAGAGATGCTGGAACATGGTGTAAAGCTTATTTTAAATGATGCAGTGGTGAAGATTAACAATGATTCGGTAGAATTAAAATCAGGTAAAAGGGTAGCTGCCGGGGCTGTAATCATGGCCATCGGTGTCTTTCCGGAGACAAAACTGGCCAGGGAGGCTGGCCTGGAAATAGGAGAGACTGGCGGTATTAAAGTTGACCATAATTATCTGACCAGTGATAAGGATATTTATGCCATTGGTGATGCCATTGAGGTATATCACCGCCTGACCAGGAGAAAGACCAGGCTGCCCCTGGCTGGCCCTGCCCAGCGACAGGCCAGGGCGGCAGTCGATCATATCTATAATATTCCCCACCGTAATAATGGGGTGCTTGGTTCATCTGTAGTGAAGATTTTTGATCTGAATGCGGCCTGTACCGGATTGAATGAAAAGTCTGCCAGAGCAGCAGGAATTCCCTATGATTTTGTTTACATAATACCGGGAGATAAGGTTGGCCTGATGCCTGACAGTAATCCCATGCATTTTAAATTGCTCTATGAATATCCCACCGGCCGGATACTGGGAGCACAGGCCATCGGCAAAGGAAATGTAGATAAGAGGATAGATGTAATCGCAGCCATGATTTTAATGGATGGAACCCTGGAGGACCTGAAAGAACTGGAGTTATGTTATGCACCACCTTTTGGCACAGCTAAGGATGTCTTAAATCAGGCAGCACTGGTGGGCCTGAATCTTTTACATGGCCGGTTTAAACAGGTACCTGTCAGCAAGGCCAGGGAGCTGGTAGAAAACAATGCCTTTATTCTGGATGTAAGGGAAAAAAGGGAGTACCAGGCTGGCCACCTGAAAAATGCAGTGAATATCCCTTTAAGTGAATTACGGGAAAGGGTTGCTGAAATTCCCAGGGATAGGCCTGTTTATGTACATTGCCGTTCTGGCCAGAGGAGTTATTATGCAGTAATGGCCTTGCAAAACCTGGGCTATGAATATGTCTATAACATAGCCGGTTCTTACATAGGCATCTCCTATTATGAGTATTTCCAGGATCAGCAGGCCGGCAGAGAAAAGATCCTTACCGATTATAATTTCAATTAGGCATAATAAAATAATCCATACTTATGCAATTAATATTCATATAGGAGGTTGATAAATATAGGCAATTAAAAGGCAGGCAAATAAAATACAGGCAAATAGATAGGAAAAATGATAGCAAAAAAGCTATTAAAAAAAATTGCAGGGTAAAATTAATCGATGGAGGTCTGCAATGAAGAAAATATCTCTTGCCAAAATTTTGAAGGCTGTATCGGCAGCAATTGATTTGGTGAGTAATACGGTAGTAAGCCACCACAAAAAAGTTACTTATTTAACCTATAAAATAGCTAAGGAAATGAAAGTATCTGAAAAGGATTTGAAGAATCTGGTCATGGCAGCTCTGATTCATGATATTGGGGTCTTTTATATTAATGGTGTTAATCTACACGATTATTCTTTTGATGACCCGGGAAATGCCCATGCCTTAATTGGTTACTATCTTTTAAACGAATCAGCCCTTTTACAGGATATCTCGCCAATCATTAAATATCACCATACAGAATGGAATAGGTATGCAGGGAAGATACCTGATACATATAATATCTTACACCTGGCTGACCAGGTGGCTTTTTTATCAGAAAAATATGATATCTATAATGAATCTGGAAAAATAGCCAGTATTGTAGAGGAAGCTTCAGGCACTGTTTTCTGGCCAGAGGCAGTAGAGGCCTTTTTAAGCTTGGTTTCCAGAGAATACTTCTCACTTGATCTTAAATCCGGCGTTGCCATCAATCGTGAACTGGATAATGCTATCCTTCATTTTGAAGATCTCGTAGAAATAGATAAGATCATGGATATAGGTAAAGTTGTCAGTTATATCATTGACTTCCGTAGTTCCTTTACAGTAACCCACTCCATTGGTGTAGGGATGGTGGCTAAAGAACTGGCGAGATTGATGGGTTTTTCTGCAGAAGAACAACAGCTCATGGAAATAGCTGCCTATTTTCATGACATAGGTAAATTGACCGTGCCGCCGGAAATATTGAATAAACCCGCTAAATTGACTAAGGCAGAATGGAGGATAATGCGGGCCCATAGTTATTATACATATCAGGTCCTGGAATATATTGATGATTTACCCCAGTTAAAGGAATGGGCAGCCTATCATCATGAGAAACTTGATGGGACAGGCTATCCTTTTCAACTGAGAGCTGATGAATTGTCTACTGGAGCCCGAATCATGTCCGTTGCTGATATCTTTACAGCCATAACAGAAGACAGGCCCTATCGCAAAGGTATGAACAAGATACAGGTTACAGAAGTCTTAACAGGGCAGGTAAGGGAAAATAAAATTGATGGGGATATTGTTGCTGTTCTCCTGGATAATTATGAGTATATCAACAGGCTCCGGGTGAAGGCCCAGTTAAGGAGCATGAACGATTATCAGGATTTCAGGTTACTTGCCTTATCACAAAGCAGTTGATGAAAGGGGATTTCTACGTAAACACCTAAAATTATGGAAGGGATACAAAGCCGGGCATAAGAAAACAGCCCTATTTGGTGTAATGGGGCTGTTTTTCATGTTTATTTATCATTGTGCATATCATCAGGCAGAAAAAGATTTTTCCCTCCGCGTTTTTATAATTCCGATACCGATCAGGAATACCATATAGAGGAAGATGGCAATGAAAGTAATATAACTGTAAACTGGATTATTTGTAGTAAAACCTATAATGGGTAATCCCAATATGGCCATCAAAGGGAATCCCAGGGGAGCTGCTACTGCACTGCCCAGCACAAGGTTTTTGGCCACATCAGTTTTTAAATCAGGATCAATACCCCGTAGGAGGGCCAGGCCGGTTGAGGCTGTGCCGGTAAGCATACCATACATGGCCAGGATATAATGGAAGGTGTTGTTCAAAAACATTTTTCTACCGAGCCAGATGGTAAAGAAATAGGTGGTAAAAGCTCCTACAATAGATAAAACCAGGAGGAGTTCCCAGTATTCCTGCATCGCCTCAATGGAAATAGCCATGATGGAAGCAGTAATCATTATATTGAAAAATAGTGAGGAAATATTATTCAATAAATAGGAGTCCAGTAGCGGTTCTGCTCTGTGCCCCCGCCTGGAAAAGAAGAGGATAACCCTTTTAAAGAGCATGGCCAGTAGAATGCCGAATAGGAAATTAAATCCCTTGACCAGGCTGGCAATGGTTTCACCGATGGTGCCAAAAAGGGATAAAAAGCTTCCTGCCCCCTGCATGACCAGGAAGGTGGCCAGATAAATGACGGCTATCCAGACAAACTGGACGGTCAGCATATCAAAAAAATTAATCTCTTCTACAGAGGAGATGGATAATTCTTTTGTCTGCAGCCCCCTGATCCGGTTTAGTCTGGCTACAGGAATCTTATACTTCCTGACAAA
>JANWJZ010000013.1 GCA_025451675.1 Halanaerobiales bacterium
TATCATCTGCACGATTCTTTAAATTTCGGGCTCTTTCTAAAGCATTATTGGCTCTGTCTTTAAGTGATTGTTTACTGGTTTTATTGGCATGTTCTATAGCACGATTCGCTGAATTTATTGCACTTTCAGCTTTTTACTTTGCTTTTTCAGCAAATTTTCTTGCTTCAATAGCATAATTTTCTGCCGCTTTTCCTAAATTTATGGCATTTCTGGCAGATTCCCTGGAATTATTTAAATGCATGATGGCTTTATTGGCATAGTCCTCTGCCTGTTCAGCATTCATTTGGGCTGCACTTCCAAAGTTTTTAGCATTTTCTGCAGCTTTCTTTGCATTTTCTGCATGTAATATTGCACTCCCGGCTGCTTCGACAGATAACTCTGCCAATCTTTTACTCTTTAAAGCTGCTTCCATAGCAGCCTCATAGTCAGAACATGCCTCCGTAAATATTAACTCAATATCTGATAATAGTAATTTTAAACTCTCATAGAAATTATTATAATCTGACCTGATACCAACAATAATCCTGGTATCATAGTTAAAATTCCACCCTTTTCCAAAGGAAAAAGAGCTCTCATTGAAATTTTTGTAATTCCTGATAATGCTTATCGCCGGATCGACATTATCAATCTGTAAATCTGTACTTGTACTGACATACTCACCTGTAGTATATTTTACCGGATCACCTGCTTCTCCACTTTCGTTTATAGAATTTTCTATGTTAATTGATTCATTATTCTGTCCTTCCTCTTCCTGATTTTCATTAATTACACTATTAGCTTCAGCAAGTTTTTCCTGAGCATTTTCATGGCCATCTTCCACTTCGGCAAACCTGGATCTTGACTCGTCTTCATTAATCTGGGAATCATTATTATATCCTTGGGAATTATCAATACTTATTTCAGAACTGTCATTTTCACTACTTCCCCTACCCAGTTCATCATCTGAAAGTCCCAGATTTTCCTCAGAGTTACTGTTCTCTTCCCCAGCACTATTTATAGCACCTACTCCGTTATTATATTCGTCTTCTGAATTTCCAGACTCACTTTCACCTTCACCTAGGTTATTATCGGCAATTTCTTCATTACCTTCTGCATCATCCTGATATCCTTCTCCCTCTTCAGAATCCTCATTTGATTTACCAATATATCTCTCCGCCTCTTCTTCATGAGTGGGAAAATAAGTATTACAGAATTTACAAGTATTGCCCCTTTTATGTGATTCAGAAAAAGAGTCAGGTAAATCATAATCACATATCTCACATGTGTAAATAATTGTACCTCTACAGGAAGGTTCAGATTTATCTTCAATAATAATTCGTGGTTTTTCTCCATATTTGTGAGACTCAGGTGTAGACGGATAACTGGTTAAAGTTAACCCACAGTTAGTACAATATGGAGTTATCGTTCTTATATGTTTTGTTTTATCAGCGGAATATGGGGTCCAGGCTCCATAATTATAACTTAATGTATTGGAACAAGTAGGACATTTTCCTCCTTCTGCAAAAACATTACTTACAAATATACCTGCAAGTACAATCAATAAAAATGTTAACATTAAGGAGCGATGTATTCTCCTATTATTATAGACTTTTGAAAAACACACAGAAGATTCTCATTTCTATCTTTAAAAGTTTAATAAACCTTTGAACTAAAAAATTTGAAAATATAACTATCTGACCAGGCAATATTCTTAATACAGTGAAAATTGCAAATATTCTTGTCATATTTATCTCTTTTTAAAAGAATTATATCTTTATCTATACTTTTTTATATTATGTGTTAATTAATCTAATAATGCTATTTTATGGTATAATATCAAAATAAATGGTATTTGTCAAGTTTTGCTAAACTATTTAAATTTCCTTAGTTTTTGCTTGTTTTCATTTCATGTATATATATTAAGCATAAAAAATCCCCCGGTACCCATGGTACTGAGGGATTTATAATTAATATATATTAAGCTTTTTATCCGATTATCAATCTTTTGCCAGCAGGACCCGGTCATCAGTCAGCTCCTGGCCGCTCTTCTCACTGAACTTCCGTACCAGATCATTGATAGTCATCTCTTCCCTCTCTTTACCCTGTAAATCCAGGATAATCTTACCCTTATCCATCATGATGGTCCGGTTGCCCATCTCCAGGGCCAGCTTCATATTATGAGTTACCATCAAAACCGTAAGCCTATTCTTCTCGACAATCCGCCGGGTAAGCTCGATTATCTGCTCTGCGGTCTTCGGGTCCAGTGCCGCAGTATGCTCATCAAGGAGCAAAATCTCCGGTTTCCCCAGGGTAGCCATCAGCAGGGTCAAGGCCTGGCGCTGGCCGCCGGAAAGCAGTTTCACCTGGTCATCCAGCCTGTCCTCAAGGCCGAGATCCAGCCAGCTCAAAAGCTCCCTGAATTCATCCCGCCTGTTCTTGCTAATACCTAATTTCAAACCCCTCTTCTGGCCCCTCTTATAGGCCAGGGACAGGTTTTCCTCTATGGTCATTTCCGCAGCTGTACCCATCAGGGGGTCCTGGAAAACCCTGCCCACAAAGGGGGCCCTTTTATGGGAAGGCCAGTTGCTGACATCAATACCATTTATGGTAATCTTTCCATAATCCGGTAAATAGGTGCCGGCCACCAGGTTCAAAACAGTAGACTTTCCGGCCCCGTTACTGCCGATAATGGTTACGAAATCGCCGTCCTTTAACTCCAGATCAATACCATTTAAGGCATGGTTCTCATTGACCTTTCCATAGTTAAATACCTTATGGACACTCTCCATCTTAAGCATTGTACTCACCCTCCTCCAGCAGGCGCTCCGCAAACTCATCCTGAATCATAAATTTCCGTAGTGAGGGTGCTCCCAATGCCAGTATGACCAGGGCAGCAGTAACTATCTTCAGGTCCGTTGCATCAAAGCCGAGACGCAGTGAAATGGCTATGGCAAAACGGTAGATGACCGAACCGAGGATGACCCCAAAGGTAGCAAAAGGTATTTTACTGGTCCGGACGAAAACCTCGCCGATAATTACTGAGGCCAGGCCCACAACAATCATCCCCATGCCCATCTGGGCATTGGCGGAAGAATAATACTGGGCCATAAGGGCACCGGAAAGGGCAACCAGGCCATTGGCAAGGGCCAGGCCCAATATCTTGATCAGGTCTGTATTTACTCCCAGAGTCTCTATCATCACTGGATTATCCCCTGTCGCCCTGAGGGCCATACCCAGTTCAGTATGCAGGAAATAGTCCAGCAAAATTTTTATTATCAAAACTATCAATATAAGGGTTAATAATACTACATAATTAGAACCAAATAACCACTCAAATGCATCAAAGATCTTCCTCTCCCTGAAAAGAGGAATCAATGATCTCCCCATTATCCTTAAATTAATCGAATATAATGAAGTCATTGTTAAAATTCCAGCCAATAAACCGGCAATCTTCAACTTGGTATTAATGATTCCGGTAATCATTCCGGCAATGGCTCCAGCAATAAAAGCTATAATGGTTGCCAGAAAAGGATTGTAACCTGCTACGATTAACTTTGCTACTACGGCTGCTCCTAAAGGAAAGCTTCCTTCTACTGTAAGATCCGCAAAATCCAGAATCCGGAAAGTCAGGTATACGCCCAGAGCCAGCAAAGCAAAGGCTATACCTTCCTCCAGTGTTTTAATATAAAAACCTGGATTCAGAAACCACATATTCCTCCTCACTCCTCTCTAAAGGAAAACCCCACCCCTGCGGGTGGGGCCTTTTCCTATCCATAACTCATTAATATGTTAATTTTCGTATAAATTTATACTCTCTAACTGTCAATACATATTTAATTGTTAGTATAAATTTCATCAGCATTATTTAAAAGCTCCTCTGGAATTACTACTCCCATAGCCTTCGCCGCATCTATATTAAGGACAAGGCGGTAATCCTTCTGGCTTTCGATAGGCATATCCTCCGGCCTTGACTCACCCCTCAGTATCCGCAGGGCCATCTCTCCAGTCTGCCGTCCCAGCCGATAATAATTTATACCGATTGTCCCCAGAGCTCCCCGGGCTACAGAGTTCTCTTCACCGGCCACTACCGGTATCTTATTATCCTCCGCCACCATGATTACAGATTCGATAGTCGAAACTACAGTATTATCGGTCGGAATATAGATGGCATCAACCCGCCCTACCAGGGAATTAGCAGCAATCAGTACATCCGTTGAAGTGGAAACACTGGCTTCAACAATTTTCAACCCTAATTCACTGGCAACAGCTTTAGCTGCTTCCACCTGTACTACAGAGTTACTTTCTCCGGGGTTATAGATAACTCCAACAGTCTTTACATTTCCAGCCAGTTGCAGTATTAACTCAAACTGCTCTTTAATTGGATTCATGTCATTGGTACCGGTGACATTGGTACCAGGCCTCTCAGCACTCTTCACCAGGCCGGCATCTACCGGGTCTGTTACTGCCGTAATTAAAATAGGGATATCCTTGACAGCATTGGCAACAGCTGTGGCCGAAGGAGTGGAAATTGCCAGAATCAAATCCGGCCTATCCAGGGCAAACTTCTGGGCAATGGTATTGGCATTGGCTATATCCCCCTGGGCATTCTGAATATCATATACTACATTCTCGCCTGCAACATAACCATTCTCTGCCAGTACCTCAATAAAACCCCTCCTGGCCTCATCCAGTGCCGGGTGTTCCACAATCTGTGTAATGGCAATCTTAATCTTTTCCTCAGCCATCACCAGAGAACTAAAAAGCACTAAAAAGAACAATAAGAACACCAGGCCGCTAAACCTTCCTCTACTTCTCGTCTTCTCCATAGGCACACCTTCCTCACTTCTAAAATAGTTATCAAAATTATAACACGGCCGCATACCACTGTCAAACCTGAAGAAAGCCCATAAATCTGCTCCTTTCCTGAACAAAGAGCAATTGTTGAGAATAATATAAAAATTGAGGTGATCTAGAATGATGGCCAAATCTCCCTTCAGGGATCTGGTAATAGGAACAGAAACCCTGGTTCCACTTATAAATAACCAACTGGTCAAATATATTAATTTTGATAATGCGGCTACCACACCACCCTTAAAAGCAGTCATGGAGTGTATCAACAATTATGCCCCCTGGTATTCATCCATACACAGGGGTAAGGGCTATAAATCCCTCCTCTCTACAAAATTATACGAGGACTCCCGCCAGCTTATTGCCAGTTTCGTCAATGCCTCTCCAGATAAAGATATAGTCATTTACGTCAAAAACACCACAGAGGCGATAAATAAACTTTCCCACCGGCTCTGCCAGAGGGAAAAAGGAGAATGCGTTATCTTATCAACAGAAATGGAGCACCATTCCAATGATCTGCCCTGGCGGGATAAATTCACAGTAGATTACATAGAGGTCGACCAGAATGGTCTCCTCTCAATGGAGGACCTGGAAGGAAAACTGATCCAGTATAAGGGGAAAGTAGGGCTGGTTACAGTAACAGGTGCCTCCAACGTAACCGGCTATATTAATCCCATCCGGAAAATCAGCGGCCTCTGTCACCAGTATGGAGCAAGGCTCCTGGTGGATGGAGCCCAGCTGGTACCCCATGAACCGGTAGACATGCAGAAAGACGGGATAGATTTCCTGGTTTTCTCCGGACATAAAATCTATGCCCCTTTCGGTGCCGGTGTCCTCATCGGCCCCAGGGAATTTTTCCTCCAGGGAGCCCCGGATTATCCGGGAGGCGGAACAGTACAGGTTGTCACCCGGGAAGAGGTTTACTGGGAAGAGCCTCCTCATAAAGATGAAGGAGGCAGCCCCAATTTCATGGGGGTTATTGCCCTGGCCGAAGCAATAAAAAAACTACAGGATATCGGTATGGAAGAGATTGCCGCCTATGAACGGCAGCTGACCGAATATACCCTGCAGCAATTAAAGGAGATTCCAGGCATTAAACTATATACAGATCTCACTGTAAAAAACAGGGTAGCAATCATCCCCTTTAATCTGGCTAATTTGAGCCACGAAGAAACTGCTGAGATATTAGCCAGTAAATATGGCATCGCCGTACGCAATGGCTGCTTCTGTGCCCAGCCCTATATCCAGAAACTCCTTAAGGTTCCAGCCAGAGAAATTAAGAGGCATATCAAAGACCCCCACGGCCTACGCCCCGGCCTGGTCAGGATTAGTTTTGCTTTTTATAATCAGAAAGAAGAGGTAGATTACCTCCTGGAAGCATTGCAGGAGATGACGAAAATGTATAATCCATAAAATATGGTAAAATCTATAATTAAGAACAAAGCAGGAGGTTTCAGGATGACTGATACAGGAGACAAAAAAATCAATATACTACTCTTCAGTGGTGAATACGATAAGGCCCTGGTGGCCCTGATCCTGGCAAATACCGCTCACAGTATAGGAGTTAAGGCTACTATCTTTTGCGCCTTCTGGGGACTCTTATTATTAAGGGATCCGGATAAATTCACCCTGGAAGGAAAAAACGAACTGGAAAAGGCATTTGCTTTAATGACAGCAAAAGGCGCCGAAGAACTGCCGCTCTCCAGGATGAATCTCAGCGGCCTGGGGAAAATGATGTTAAAAAAAATGATGGCTGATGAGGAAGCGCCTGATTTACATAATTTTTTACAGGAAGCCTGCAAAAAGGGGGTAAAATTTTACGGATGTAAATTATCTGCAGAAGTCATGGGTATCCAGAAAGAAGAACTCATTCCCGGAGTAGAGATAATCACCGCCGAAGATTATCTGAAAGATGCCCTGGACTCGGATCTGGAACTATTTATCTAAAAATCTAAAAAAGGAGATAGAAATTTGTAAAAAAAATTTGTTTATCCCTTTACAAAGACAAAAAAGTATGCTATTATATAATCAACCCCTTATAAGAACATAATGCTATAAGAAAGGTGCAGATGACACAAAACCAAATCTTATTAAACATTATAAGGGGATAATATAAACTTTTTCATTTTATCCTCCTTTTTTTGTATAGAGGGCCAACAGAATTGTTGGCCCTTTCGGGTTTTATAGGGATATTTTTTAAATCATGGATAAGGGTAACCTTACTACTACCCTCGTACCATTTCCGGGGCTACTAATTACCTCCACCTTGCCCCGGTGTTTTTCTATAATCCATCTGGCTATAGCCAGGCCCAGGCCTGCCCCCTTCTTATCAGAACGGGCCTTGTCCACCCGGTAAAAACGCTCAAAGATATGGGGAAGATGCTCCTCCGGTATACCGATTCCCGTATCTTCCACCGTCAACACAGCAAAGTTACCATCTCTGCCCAGGCCAATTCTCAGTTCCCCCCCTGGCGGGGTATACTTGATACTATTATCCACAAAAACCCGCAACATCTGTTTAAGCAGTTCCCTGTCAGCCACAATTGACAGCTGCTCCAATCCTACATCGTAGATCTTCAATTTGTCTGTTATCATCAAAGTTTCCTGGATTACTTCCTCGATCAATTCATTAAAATAGAATTCACTTTTATTTACGATAATCTTTTCATCATCACCCCGGGCCAGGAATAAAAGGCTTTCTACCAATGACTTCATATTTTCCGCTTCCTTCTTTATCGCCTCAATTGCTTCATCCCTGACGGTTTCCTCTTTCTTACCCCAGCGGTCCAGGAGATTGGCATAACCCTGTATTACAGCAATAGGTGTCCTCAACTCATGGGAGGCATCAGAGACAAATTGCCGCTGCCCCTGGAAGGCCCTTTCCAACCTGTCCAGCATGGAATTGAAGGTCCTGGCCAGATCTGTTAACTCATCCTCAGGGCCGGTAATCTCCAGCCGCCTGCTGATATCAGAACCACTAATCTCTTTAGCTGTATCCGTAATGGATATAATAGGCTGTAACATTTTCCTGGTAATAGTATGCCCGGTAAGGATGGCAGCAATGATTCCCAGGAAACTGGTAATCAACATGATCAAAAAAAGGAAACGGAGAAAATGGTATTCTGAAGTTATCTCCCTGACCAGCTGGATATAACCGATAAAGATCCCCCGATCCAGGATAAACCTGGTGGTATAGATAAAAGTCCTTTCACCAATCTTTAATTCCTGGTATCCCGGGACTACCGGCATATCCACATCTTCCAGCAAATTGGACTGGAAACGGATATTCCTGTTATTGGAAAGAATCCGGAAATAGATATTCCCCTCACTCCGGCTCAGTTCTTCCATAAGGTCGATGTTATAATAATTATATTGCAGAAGCCGGCTGGAGAGGAAATTCATTATTCTATCAAGGTTCTGGCGGGCATTATTACGGACAAAATAATTCAAACCAAGATAAACGGCTGTATTTAAGAGCAATAAAACAATTACAAACATCAAGGCGTAAATACTGGTTAACTTACCGGAGATGGTCTTTCTCCAGGTCATAAATCTCTTCATTCCTGATCATCCCTCATTACATAACCAACGCCCCGGACTGTTTTTATCAATTTCTTCGCAAAGGGATCATCAATCTTACTCCGCAGATAACGGATATATACATCGACAATATTGGTTTCACCCAGATAATCATAACCCCAGATATTGCTGAGAATATCCTCCCGGGTAAGGACAATCCCCTTATTCTCGGCCAGGTAAACCAGTAAATCAAACTCCTTTTTGGTCAATTCCACTTCCTGTCCTGCCCTTTTTACCTCATATTTATCCTTATCAATGACAAGGTCAGCAATTGTCAGTACATTGTTATCTTCTTTCAATGCATTATTTTTTCTGCGCAGCAAAGCCCTGATTCTGGCCAGCAGCTCTTCAATGGCAAAAGGTTTGGTAATATAGTCATCCGCACCGGTATCCAGTGCTTCCACCTTTTCCGGTACCGCATCCCTGGCTGTCACCATTATTACTGGAATATCGGAAAACTCCCTCAGCCTGCGGCAAACCTCCACTCCATCCATCTCCGGCAGCATGATATCCAGTAATACCAGATCAAATTCCTCTTCTTGAAGAAGCCCCAAAGCCTCCCGCCCATTATGGCTAACCTTTACTGCATAACCTTCATGATCCAGCTCCAGCTCCATAAGACGGGCCAACTGCAGCTCATCTTCGACAATTAAAATCCTTTCTTCCAATTTCCCCCCTCCCAATCCTACTTTATTGCCTCATCAATGATTCCACCACCAAGACATTCGTTTTCCTGATAAAAGACGACAAACTGGCCAGGAGTAATGGCCTTTTGTGGTTCTTTAAAGATAACTTCACATTTATCTCCTTGAACCTTTACTTTAACCTCCTGATCTTTCTGTCGATATCTGAATTTTGCCTTACAGGAAAACTCTTCTTCCGGCGCCTCACCTTTAACCCAATACAGATCCGAAGCACGTAATCCGACAGAAAATAGGGCAGGATTATCCTCTCCCTGGACTACATAAAGGATATTTCTCTTCAGATCCTTTTCTGCCACAAACCAGGGCTTTCCTGACCCATCACCGATCCCGCCGCCAAGGCCCAGTCCCCTCCTCTGGCCAATGGTGTAATACATCAGGCCATCATGCCTACCAACCACCTTACCGTCCAGGGTCCTGATTTCTCCAGGACGGGCAGGCAGATAATTACTCAAAAACTCCCTGAAATTCCGCTCTCCAATAAAGCAGATTCCAGTACTATCCTTTTTCTCAGCTGTTTTCAATCCATGCTTCCGGGCTATCTCCCTGACCTCTCCCTTTGTTAGATGGCCGATGGGGAAAAGGGCCTTCGCCAACTGTTTCTGTCCCAGGGTACAGAGGAAATAGCTCTGATCCTTATTCTCATCCCTGCCCTTCAATAAGCGGTAATAACCATCCTTATAATCCACCTGGGCATAATGCCCGGTAGCCAGATAATCGGCATCTATCTTCATGGCATAATCAAGGAAGGACTTAAATTTAATCTCCTTATTACAGATAACATCAGGATTGGGGGTCCTTCCCTTCCTGTATTCGGCAAGGAAATATTCAAATACCCTGTCCCAGTACTCCTGCTCAAAATTTACCGTATAATAAGGGATACCAATCTGGCCGGCTACCTTTTTCACATCTTCATAATCCTCTGTTGCCGTACAGATTCCATTTTCATCTTTTTCATCCCAATTTTTCATAAAAACGCCAATAACCTGATAACCCTGTTCCTTCAGTAAAAGAGCTGCAACAGAAGAATCGACACCTCCAGACATTCCGACAACAACCCTTGTATCTTCCGGTCTTTTAGACATACTCTTTATCGACATATTCAACCACCTTTAAGTTTTAAGTTGTTCATGATATATCTACATTCTTTTTTCTTCCCAGAAATAATGACAAAGTTATAAAATAACAAAAACCATCATGATAATAATAACATTTTATCATAAATTATCAGTAATTTCCATGTTTCCGCCTGTTGGGCTCTTCATAAAGGGATCCTGTTTTGTCCCTATTTATATAATACCATAATAACAGGCTAAATAACTACCACCATAACACTTATAACCGGCTAAACCATAAAATTTTTTCTTACATAAAATACTGAATTAAAACAAAAAGCAAATCATAATTATTGAAACAAATCGAATTGCTCTAACCTTATCAACCTACTTTAATCTTAAAGTGAGAAAAATGTAAAGGGGGTTGCTTTAAGTTAATCGCCATTATCCGCAACCCCCATTTTCTACAATTTATTTCCTGACTACAAACTCTGCAATAACTCTTTACTTTGCTCCAGAAACTGATTTGTATAAAGATTATAGTAATAACCTTTTGCCCTCATTAATTCTCTGTGGTTCCCCTGCTCGATTATCTTACCATCCTTGATAACCAGGATACGGTCAGCAGACCTTATGGTAGACAATCTATGGGCGATAATAAAGCTGGTCCTCCCTTTTAATATCTTAGCAATAGCATTCTGGATAAGCTGTTCCGTCTCGGTATCAATAGAGGATGTAGCCTCATCCAGGATAAATATCCTGGGGTCAGAAATGACAGCCCGGGCAAAGGAAATTAATTGTTTCTGTCCTGTGGATAAAAGGCCGCCGCCTTCCCCTACATCTGTATCATAACCATGTTCCAGTTTCATGATAAAATCATGGGCATTGACCAGTTTTGCCGCCTGGATTATCTCCTCGTCAGTGGCATCCAGCTTACCATACCGGATATTCTCCTTAATACTTCCGCTAAAAAGATGTGGAGTCTGTAACACAAAACCGATATTTTCATGCAGCCACAATTGAGGCCTCTCCCGGTAATCGACCCCGTCTATCAGTATCTCTCCCTTTTCCGGTTCATAGAAACGGCAGAGGAGGTTTACAATTGTACTCTTCCCGGAACCGGTCTGCCCCACCAGGGCTATAGTCTCTCCAGCCTTGACCTCCAGATTGAAATTCTCCAGTACCTCTTCACCCTCTTTATAATGGAAAGATACATTCCTGAAACTGATATCTCCCTTAATAGGAGGCCAGTTTTCCCTGTTGGGCTTAAAACTGTCACCGTATTTCCTGATTACCTCTGCACTGTCCTTTATCTCCGGCTCTGTATCAAGGATAGAAAAGGTCCTTTCCGCTGCAGCCTGGGCATACTGCAACTCCACGAAAATCCTGCCCAGCTGCATTATAGGATCAAAAAAAACCATCGTATATGAGATGAACATGACCAGGGTCCCGTACTCTATCTCCTGTAAAAAGACGCCCTTTCCGCCGTAATATAAAACCAAAGCAGTACTTATATTGGCCAGCAAGAGGATAATGGGCAGATACAATGAGGAAAAGACTGCTGCCCTGATGGAAGAAGTCCTCATATCCTCCGTCAGCACAGAGAATTCCTCCAGATTCTTCTCCTCCCGTACCAGGGTTTTGCTGGTCAGAACACCGGTAATCCCTTCATTGAAGGCAGCAGTAATGCGGGAATTTATTGCCCTGACCTTACGGGAAGAAACCAGCATCTTCTTCTGGAAATATACACTGATTGCTACCAGTAACGGTATTATAGCTAAAACAATTAAGGTCAGTTTAAAGCTATAATAGAACATGAGAACCAGCATGAAGAACATCATGACCAGCCCCCAGAAGATATCAACAATACCCCAGGAAATTGTCCCGCCAATCCGGCCGGTATCAGAAAGCACCCGGGCCATCAGCCAACCTACTGCCTTCCTGTCATAATAGGAAAGGGACAATTCCTGTAGTCTCTTAAAGACATCCCTCCGTATATCATAGGTAAGCCAGGACTCCAGCTTCCCTGCCAGATCAATAAAGAGAAAGATAAAGATACACAGTGTCAGTATCAAAGCCAGGTAGACAAGCAGAAAGTAAAACAAACCATCCAGCTGGCCAGTGATTATGAAATTATCCACTGCATATTTTTGCAGGACAGGGAAAAGGGCATCAATCGCCCCACTGGCTATGTTTACTGTAAGCAGGGTAAACAATATCTTTTTATGACCCATTAAATACTGCAATATCTTTTTCCATAGTCCCCATTGAAATTTATTATTGACTAACTCTTCATTATATTCTTCCATTGGTATCCCCCCTAATCCTCATTATACTTCTGCAATGGAATTCTGTATTTCCCAGATACGGCGGTACATACCGTCCTGTTCAACCAGCTCTTCATGGCTACCCATCTGGACTATCTCTCCGTCCTCTATGACCAGGATTAAATCAGCCATGGAAAGGGTATTGATTCTATGGGATATTATAAAGGTTGTAGTATCCTTATTCCTCTCCTGCAGGGCCTTTCTGATCTGTAAATCCGTCTCTGTATCAACGGCACTGAGGGAATCATCAAAAATCAGTATAGGACAGTTTCTGATCAGGGTCCTGGCTATTGCAATCCTCTGCTTCTGACCGCCGGACAGGGAGAGCCCCCTCTCCCCGACCGGGGTATCGTAGCCCTGCTCCATCTCCTCAATAAACTCATGAACTGCAGCGACCCTGGCCGTCTCATAAATTTCCCTCTCCGTTGCAGCAGGATTCGCAAAAGCAATATTCTCCTTGATAGTACGGGCAAAAAGGAAAGGCTCCTGCAGAATCAGGCCGATATGTTTCCTTAACCACTTTTTATCGATATCTTTGATATCATATCCATCTATCTCGATACTCCCGCTCTGGCAGTCATAGAGCCTGGCCAGCAGGTGCACTAAAGTACTTTTACCCGAACCGGTCGGTCCTAAAATGGCCACAGTCTGGCCCCTCTTAACCTGAAAGGAGACATTCTTCAATACAGGCTGCCCATCTTTATAGGCAAAACTGACATTATTAAACCTGATCTCCCCTTTAATCTCCGGTTTTAAACCTTCTTCACCGGGAAATTCGGTCTCCTCTTCTAGAATCTCCTGAATCCGGTCAATGGCCACCTGCATCTTGCCCAGGTCAGTCAGAATCCGTCCCATCTGGCGGATTGGCCAGATCAACATACTCTCATAACTGACAAATACCACCAGGTTACCCAGGCTGATCTCTCCCAGAACAGTCCAGTATACCCCTGCTACCAATACAGCAGCAATCTGAAAAATGCAGAAAAAATCAGAAATGGACCAGTACCAGGCCAGATTCCTGATTACATGGTACACCTTATCCCGTAATTCTTTATTTTTTTCCTCAAATTTATCAATCTCATACTGCTCCCGGGCGAAGGCCCTCACTACCCGTACCCCTGTCAGATTCTCCTGTAAAACAGTGGACAAGCTGGCCTCTGCCTCATCAGCTTCTTTAAAGGTCTTCTTCACCAGCAGGTAAAAATAATAGGAATGGCCGATAATCAGGGGAACGGTGGCAACAGCCACAAGGGTTAATTTCAAATAAATCCTGAGCATTATTACGAAAGCTATGCAAATGAGAAAAACAGCCCTGGCCACTTCAACCAATTGTACGCCCAGGAAAAGCCTGACCTGCTCTACATCAGAGGTACAACGCTGGATGAGATCCCCTGTCTGTGCCCTGACATGATAATCATAGGGCAGGTGTTGCAGGTGATCATATAATTCATCACGCAGGTTTTTGGCAATCCCCTCGGAAGCAGCAGCAGACCATTTGCCGCGGAAATACTGGAAAATGCCATTCAGGGCAGTCAAAATAACCAGGGCTAAACCTGCCAGGACGAGGTTTTCCAGTAATCTATCCTTATTGCTAACCCAGCCGGCCCTGCCCTCCAGCCAGGCAGGCAGTTGCAAGGGAAGATCCCCTATAATCGAATCTATTGTTACCTGCAGGATTAAAGGGTTGATTACGGATATGAAGGTCCCCAGGGCAACACAGATTATTGCCCCTGCATATAACAATCTCTTACTTTCCATGTACTTCCATATTAATTTTATGTTTTTCATCTTCATCTACCCCTTAGCTCATTTTTATCTTTCCTCAAAAGAAAAAAACCACGGGCATTTTCTGCCTGTGGTTTTGGTCAAATCAGCTATTTAGGACAATATGAGACGAAATCAGCCTATTACTATAGCCTATTTCCCGGGCAATCGACTGCCGGAAAGATATCCTTATACAAAAACCACAGGCCGACACGGCCTGTGGTAATAACCTGGTTTTATTCAGGAGCAAAGCAAACTGCTTCCGCATAATTAATTGTGCAATGGCTGTATAACATTCCTGGTGAACACTTCAGGCACAGGCCGTGTTATGCTATGTAATTTTATGGTTTCCCCATGGGAATAATGATTAAAAGAAAAACGCAGTTTAGCATTATTCGAGATAACTATTCTCATCCTAACACGACCTCCTTTCCTGAAATATTTTACCAGTATGATTTTTAATTATATACTCAGGTTGAATTTATTGTCAAGGAAAATTTTCTTAATTTCCTACTTTTTCTCTGGAAAGAAGCTTTAACAGCTCCTCTTCCTCATAAATATCACTGAAATCATCATAACCCAACTCCCTCAGGATACGTATTATATTCAGATTATCCATGGGGGTCATGATTAGAGATTCCTCACTATATTCATTGACAATCTCCCTGGCCTTATCCTTATCGATATTGGTTTTAGGCCCTCCGACACAGCCACCCTCACAGCCCATTCCTTCAATGAAATTGGCCTCAATCCTCTCACCCTTCTTTAATTTATCCAGAATCTCTTTACAGGCCTTTACACCATCGACCTTCCTGGCCCGCAGATTTATCAGACGGTCAGGGGCAATCCGGTTCACAGCGGTCTTAACCGACAGGCTGACACCACCGGTCCGGGCATAAAGCCTGCCGGCAAAAGAGGCATGATCCTTATCATCCTCCGGTAATTGCCCAGGTTCCAGTTCCAGAACAGTAAAGACCTCCTTCAGTTCCTGATAGGTTATGACAAAATCAATAGCATCAGCCTGGCGGGGGTCTTTGGCCTCTGCTTTTTTGGCCGTACAGGGACTGATAAAAACAACCTTTGCTCCCGGGTATAATCTCTTTAAAAATCTCCCGGCAGCAATCATCGGTGAAACAGAAGGAGACATATGATTAAATAGTTCGGGATAATTCCGCTCCACCATGTTAATCCAGACCGGGCAACAGCAACTGGTCAAGAAAAAATCATCCTGCCTTTTCACCAGATGGTCAAACTCATAGGCCTCCTTTATGGTCAAGGATATCAGCAAAAAGGGCCACCTCTACCATATCTGCAAAACCCATCAGTTTGAAGGCTGTCCGCAGCTGGGCTACACTTACATCTTCTCCGAACTGCCCGGCAATGGATGGTGCCGCAGCAGCAAAAACCATGCTTTCTTCACCTTTTAATAACTTTACCAGGGGGATAAATTCAATCTTATCGGCCAGGGCACCAAAAGAACAGGCTACAGTACAGCGGCCGCAATTCAGGCATTTTTCTTCGATTATTATGGGACCGGTGCCCTTTACATACATCTGGGCTTCATATTTACAGGCCTCATGGCACTCACTTCCTTCAAATCTCTCCCCACATTCCTTACAGGCACCCCCTATCCTGGCCAATACCGGCCCCTCTACCCTTTCCTGGCGCTTTAGTTCTGCCAGTTCATCGCTAAAAAAAGCCCTCTGGTTTGGGGCCAGGCCCATGGCTACCCTGATATGATCCTTTATAAAAGGGATATCCTCTTCCCGGAAAGAATACTTTTCCTTAATATCTGCGGCTAATTTATCCAGGCTTTCAATGGTCAGGTTATCCTGCCAGATATACCGGACCAGTTCCCTGAAAATCTCCATCCTCTTTTTATGGAAATCATGAAAGGCTTCTCTCTCTGCCATCCAGAAACACTTCCTTACCCTGTCTTTTTATAATACACCTTTCTTTATATTCTGTTCCCCTCCCCGTCTCTTTATTCCATAAATGCCGGATTTCATGACTTCCTGCTTCAGGGATGATGCGATAGACTGATAATTAAACAAAAAAAGGCCTTCCAAAAGAAGGGCCCTTTCAGCAAAAAACTTTATTCTATTTTAAAGTCATACATCATCTACAGGAAGACTTATCTCTTCTCGGCTAAATAGTCAAGGAAATACTCCGCTTCACCCATCCTGATAGCTTCAATCATCTCATCTATACTCCCCAAAGGTTCCCTGGTCCTTATCCCGGCCAGCCTGTCCATATAGCCAATATGATTATCTGAACCGGCTACCTTCATTAAGCCATAATTATCGGCATACTGCATGGCACATTCATTTTCAAAGTCCAGGCGGGAGGCATTAATGACCTCAACAGCATCTACCTTCCGGGGTAAAAGGCGGATCATATCGATATAGGCCTCTTCCCGGAAAGGATGGGCATGGACTATAAAACCGCCAGCACTACGGACCCGGTCACAATACTCATTTATAGAGAGTTCCAGCAAATCCGGATTATCCAGGAGCCACTCCTTATCCAGCCCATAGGTCAATAAATCCGTACCCCTGAAGGTAGCCTCCCAGCCAAAAAAGACATCCAGGCCAATCTTCTGGCCTTCCGCATAGGCCTTCTCATAACCCAGACAGAATAATTCAATCCGTTCTGCCCAGGGCAAATCCTCCGGCACAGTAGTATTGCCATTCAAAAAATGATCAGTAATACAGATTCCCTTATAGCCGATATCCTTATAAAACCTGACCATCTCTACAGCATCCATCATGCCACATCTGCTGGATTCAGCTGTATGGACATGGGTCTCATATTTATACACCGCCATAAATACACCTCTTTTTATTACTCTTTTAAGGCATCAAATTTAGACATTCCCCGACAATTATAACATCTTCAGCAGGATTTACAAGACTTATTAACAATATTTACAGGGCTCTTTAACATAATAAACGGATTTTCTGTAAAAAAGGGAGACTACAACAGTCTCCCCTGTTTCCTATTAAGTTTTAATACCATAATCCCTGAAAAGCCTTTCTATTTCCTTCATCCGTTCTTTCGAGGGAGGTTTTACCCCTGTCAACTCATATTTCAGCCCCAGCTCCTGCCACTTATATTCACCAAGATTATGGTAAGGGAGAAGTTCCAGCCTTTCCAGGTACTTTTTATCCTGCAGGAAACGGGCCAGTCTGTGCAGATCTTCTTCTATATCTGTATAGCCAGGTACTATTACATGGCGGACCCAGTAAGCCTGGCCTTCTTCTTCCATCAAATCAACTATAGCAAGGGTCCTCTCATTACTGACCCCGGTCAGTTCCTGATGTTTTCCGGCATCAATCTGTTTTATATCCAGCAAAACCAGGTCTACATATTCCAGCATCTCTTTAAATTTATCCCTATCAACATACCCTGAAGTATCTACAGCGGTATGCAGGCCTTCCTCCTTGCAGCGTTTAAGCAGTTCCAGTGTAAAATCAAACTGCAGGGTTGGTTCACCGCCGGATATGGTCACTCCGCCATTGGAACGCTGAAAATAGGGTTTGCCTTTTACAATCCTCTCCATCAATTCATCTATAGTAGCCTTTTTACCCTCCTGTAATCTCCAGGTATCAGGATTATGGCAATACTTGCATCTTAAGGGGCAGCCCTGCATGAAAACAACAAACCTGATGCCAGGGCCATCCCGGGTACCGAGGGTTTCTATGGAATGGATATACCCTTCCCGCATATTAACACCCCTCATATTTTATTCCGGGCCAGGCCTCAGGCCCGGCCCTTAAAGTATACTTACTCTAACCTTCCCGGGCCATTGTTTACATGCATCACTTACAGATGTTCATGGAAAGTACGGGCAATTACCTCTTGCTGCTGTTCAGGGGTCAGTTTGATGAAGTTAACGGCATAACCGGATACCCTGATGGTAAGCTGCGGGTATTTCTCCGGATGCTCCACTGCATCCAGCAGGGTTTCCCGCCGCAGGACATTCACGTTCAGGTGATGGGCACCCTGGGCAAAATAACCGTCAAGGATGGAAACCAGGTTATTGATCTGTTCTTCCTTATTCCTGCCAAGGGCATCAGGTACGATGGAGAAGGTATTGGAGATACCATCCTGGCAATACTCATAGGGCAGCTTGGCTACAGAGTTTAAGGACGCTATTGCACCGGAAGTATCCCGTCCGTGCATGGGGTTAGCCCCGGGTGCAAAGGCTACACCGGCTTTACGCCCATCTGGAGTATTTCCGGTCTTTTTACCATAGACCACATTGGAAGTGATGGTCAAGACAGACAGGGAGTGGATTGCCCCTCTATAGAGCTTATGACACTTCAGTTTATTCATGAACAACTTGACGACCTCTACTGCCAGCTGATCCACCCGGTCATCATCATTTCCGTATTTGGGGAAATCTCCCTTGATGTCAAAGTCTACGATCAGTCCCTCTTCATTCCTGATGGGCCTTACCTCTGCATATTTGATTGCACTTAAGGAGTCAGCTACTATTGACAATCCGGCAATACCAAAGCCCATTATCCTCCTTACATGTGTATCGTGGAGGGCCATCTGGATTGCCTCATAGGCATATTTATCATGCATGTAATGGATTATATTCAGGGCATCTACATATTTCTCTGTCAACCAGTCCAGGAACTGGTCAAACCTCTTCATGACCTCATCATATTCCAACACTTCTCCCTGATACGGTGCAAAGGCCGGGCCTACCTGGCTGCCGGTCATCTCATCCCTGCCGCCGTTTAAGGCATAAAGCAGTGTCTTGGGCAGATTACATCTGGCACCGAAATACTGGATATCTTTCCCCGGTGTCAGGGCAGATACACAGCAGGCAATACCATAGTCATCGGCGAAATTCGGCCTCATCACATCATCATTCTCATACTGCACAGAACTGGTATCTATCGAAACCTGGCTGCAGAACCTTTTGAATGGCTCAGGTAATTTCTCGGACCAGAGGATGGTCAGGTTTGGTTCCGGTGCCGGACCTAGATTATAGAGGGTGTTCAGTATCCTGTAACTGGTCTTGCTGACAAGGGGCTGGCCATTCAAATCCAGGCCGCCAAGGACAATGGTTACCCACAGGGGATCCCCGCTGAAGAGTTCATTGTAGGACGGTGTCCTCAACTGCCTGGCCAGTCTCAATTTGATGACAAAATCGTCAATTAGCTCCTGGGCTTCCTCTTCAGTCAGTTTTCCTTCAGCTATATCCCTTTCAATGAATATATCAAAGAACTCTGCCACTCTGCCAAAGGACATGGCAGCCCCGTTATCCTCCTGAATTGCCGCCAGATAAGCCAGGTAGGTCCATTGGATAGCCTCTCTGGCATTTTCAGCAGGGCGGCTAATATCAAATCCGTAGGTCTGGCCTAGACCTTTTAATTTTTCCAGGGCTCTAATCTGTTCACTGATTTCTTCCCTTAATCTGATTAATTCTTCCGTCATCGGCCCTGGCAAATTGGCCTTATCAGCCTCTTTGGCTTCTATCAATCTATCCACACCATAAAGGGCTACCCGCCGGTAATCCCCGATAATCCTTCCCCGGCCATAGGCATCCGGTAAACCGGTAATTACACCGGAACGCCTTATCTCCCTCAACTCCGGTGTATAGACATCAAAAACCCCGTCATTATGTGTCTTCCTGTATTTTGTAAATATCTCGTCTATTTTTGGATTTACCTTATAGCCATAGGCCTCAGCTGCCTGCCTGGCCATCCTGATACCACCATAGACATTAAGGGTCCTCTTCAGCGGAGCATCAGTCTGCAGGCCGACAATTATTTCTAAATCTTTATCGATATAACCCGCCGCATAGGCATTGATATCGGCCACTGTATCCACATCAACATCCAGGACTCCTCCCTTCTGTACCTCCTGCCACAGCAGTTCACTGCACTTCTCCCATAATTTCCTGGTCCGTGGAGTCGGCCCGGCAAGAAATGTCGGTTCATCAAGAAATGGAGTAAAATTCTCCTGGATAAAGTCCCTTACATCAATCTCTTTACGCCACTTTGTGCCTTTAAAAAGATCCAATGACATGTAAAACCTCCCTTTCCTTATAAACTTATCTTCATGCCATCGGGTATATAATCCTACACCAGTCCTGCCTACTATATATAACCCCTGGCAAGGATAAACTATAGTGAGTAATCCTGAGTATATTAATCTGTTTTCTATGCTTTCATTATAACATCCTTTACTAATTAAGACAAGGAAATAATACGAATTCCGACAATTCATTCGATTCTTGATAAAAACAAAAAGCCCACCTGTACAGGAAAACATACCTGTCCAGGCGGGCGACTATTCTCCAGGATTATATTCCCCCATGGTCAATTCCATGTTAACCGCCAGTCATATAATCCCTTACATTTTATTTGTCTATATAATAGCAGATAAAAGGTTAAATGTCAATTATTATAAATAATTCACCACAGTATATTCTGTAATAACTATACCAATAAATCCCTATAGATACCCGGAGTGGAATCCGGTATTATAATTGCTCCACAGGCCTTCTCATAATACTCTACCGGCCCTGCCCCACCAATGATGGCATAGGCATAGCCCATCTCTTTCATGGCATTCAGGCTGCTCAAGAGCAAGGCCGTACCAATCCCCCTCCCCTGCCAGTCTTCAATTACACCAGTAGGCCCAAAAAAACCTTTACAGGTACTCTCATAACAGGCAAAACCCAGCAGCTCCTTATCCCTGGTGGCTATAAAACAGGATACTGGCTGGTTGCTAAAGGCAACCTCACCCTCACTGGCCCAGGCAGGGCTGAAATTATCCTTTATCCATCCGGTTACCAGATATTTCTCCGGCGGCAGGGCCCGCCGGACTGTTATCCCCTCTTCCTCCAATTTTCTAATCCTCTCCCGGAAATCAGGGAGCGCATACAATTTTACCAGCATATCAGGCACAGTCCATACCTCCCTTTTCCCTTAGATAAGCAACCAGAACCAGAACCATCTCTTCAATACGCCTTAACTCA
>JANWJZ010000014.1 GCA_025451675.1 Halanaerobiales bacterium
CAGTGGTTTAACAAAGCAATTGAGGTCCTGCGGAATACTGGTTGTCAAAGAGCATTTATTGATGCTACAGAAGGTGGAGTAAAAATAGAGGGAACTGAAATAATGTCTCTGAAGAAAGCAATTAATAAATATTGCCGTGATCAAAATAACGGTGTTCAGGAAATGCTGGAGAAGTTAAGATCATACCAGCCAGTCTGGAAGCCAGAGATTAAAGAAGAATTGAAAGCAATAGTTAAAAATATCGAAAAGCTTAAAGAGGAGTCAGAAAAAGGTTTGTTATTAATAGATAATTTGTTAGGGGATGTAGACGGAGAAGAAAGCAAAATTTTAATTAATAAAATAGGGGAAGTTAACAAAAACATAATAAAACTAATAGATAGCATAATTTTTTTCGAAGCAGAGATATATAATTTTTATGATCTGGCCAGTACTGATATTAAAACAAACTATGAGAAAATCAGCAATCTGGTAGAGTTTTATAATTTAATAATAAATGGGAGCAAGAGGGTTATTAAAATATTAAATCAGCATTATAATAAAATGTTGTCAGAAGAGGTGATATAGATAATGAAAGTTACAATCCATGGAGCGGTTTTCGATATGGATGTAAATGGGAAGACCATTGGAGAACTCTTTGATATGATTGAAGCACAGGGCTATATCGTTTACCAGGTTTTTGCTGACGAAAGGGATATAACCAATATAAGTGAAAGTGAGTTTGAAAAATTAGGAGAGATTGAGCATCTGGAGGTAGTTGTTAAAAAACTTAAGGAGCTAACACTGGAGACTTTAAGTGAGGCGAATAAATTTATTCCAGAATATATTGAGCGGATAGAGAGATTTCTGGACAGAATCCATGAGGGTACAGAAACAGCCCGTTTTATAATGGTTGAACAACTTGTTGATACACTAAAGTGGTTTACTACTCTATTGGAGAACATTGATTATCAGGAAGAGGACATAGATAAAGATAAATTTTTTACAAGATGGGCAGAAACTATAGAAAATCTTCTGGGAGCTGTAGAAATTAAAGATTTTGTGTTACTAGCTGATGTACTGGAATATGAGTTAATTCCTGTGCTGAAAGAATACCAGCGCTTTATCCAGGTAGCAAATAAGAAGATAATCTAGTGGGTTTAATGTAGCAGAAATTGAAGGATATAAGGTTTTTTTGCAGAATAAAGGAATAGAATAAAGGAATAGAATAAAAATTTGATAATACATGAGGGGATGTTTTCAATGTTAGATGGAAAGACAATACTAGTTACCGGAGGAACAGGTTCCTTTGGCAAAAAATTTACCAGGATGGTTTTGGATAGATACGATGTAAATAAACTCATTATTTTCAGTAGAGATGAGCTGAAGCAGGCCCAGATGAGAACTGAGTTTGGGAATAATCCAAAACTCAGGTTTTTCATCGGTGATGTGAGGGATAAAGAGAGATTATACCGGGCCTTTGATGGTGTAGATATAGTTATACATGCTGCAGCCCTGAAACGGGTACCGGAGTGTGAATATAACCCCTTTGAAGCAATCAAAACCAATGTGATTGGTGCTCAGAATATAATAGATGCTGCCATCGATAGAGGTGTTAGTAAAATTGTTGCTTTGAGTACCGATAAAGCCGTGAACCCCATTAATCTCTATGGAGCTACTAAACTCTGTTCTGATAAACTTTTTATTGCCGGTAACTCTTATGTGGGTGGCAAAGATACCCGCTTTGCAGTTGTCCGTTATGGTAATGTTGTAGGTAGCAGAGGCAGTGTTGTTCCGTTGTTCATGAAGTTAAAAAATACCGGAAAACTGCCTATTACAGATCCGAGGATGACCAGGTTCTGGATCACCCTGGAAGAGGGAGTAGAGATGGTCTTTACAGCATTAGAAAAAATGCAGGGCGGAGAGGTTTTTGTACCGAAGATACCCAGTATGAAGATAACAGATCTGGCGAAGGCCATTGCGCCGGAATGCGAATTGGAGATAGTGGGGATCCGTCCCGGTGAGAAATTACATGAGAGTCTGATAACTGCCTCAGATGCCCGTCATACACTGGAGTTTGATAATTACTATATCATTCAACCGGAGTTTAGCTGGTGGAGATTGGGTAATCATAAAGATGGAAAGCCTATAGAAGAAGATTTTGAATACACCAGTGATAAGAATGAAGAATGGTTGACCGTAGAGGAGATGCGGGAAATGTTGAAACAGTTGCAATTTTAGCTTTTATAATTAAAAACTTTTTCTAAAAAATAACTTTACAAAGGAAAGATAAAAGACATAAGGTGATTAATAATGCCCAAAAAATATATTCCCTATGGAAAGCAATGGATAGATGATGAAGACATAAAGGCAGTGGTAGAGGTACTGAAAAGTGATTATTTGACAACTGGACCGAAAATAGAAGAATTTGAAGAAAAATTTGCTGCCTATGTTGGGGCGAAATATGCGGTTGCAGTGTCCAATGGTACAGCAGCCTTACACGCTGCCTGTTTTGCAGCAGGTATAGGTCCGGGTGATGAAGTTATTACAACCCCACTGACCTTTGCTGCTTCTGCCAATTGTGTCTTATATCAAGGTGGAAAACCTGTTTTTGCTGATATTGATCCAGAAACATATAACATATCAGTGGAGGAAATAAAGAAGAAGATTACGAATAAGACGGCTGCCGTCATACCAGTTCATTTTACTGGACAACCCTGTGATATGGAAGAGATATATGAAATTGCCCGGGAAAATAACCTGATTGTCATAGAGGATGCGGCTCATGCTCTGGGGGCCACTTATAAAGGAGAAAAGATAGGCAATTGTAGATTTAGTGATATGACTGTATTCAGTTTCCATCCCGTTAAACATATCACAACCGGTGAGGGTGGGATGATTACAACAAATAATAAAGAATTATACGATAAATTAAAACTGTTCCGCACACATGGGATTACCAAAGAACCGGATAAATATCTACTTAAGACTGATGAACCCTGGTATCATGAACAGCAAATGCTGGGTTATAACTACCGGATGACAGATATCCAGGCAGCATTGGGAATACGCCAGTTAAAGAAAGCTGATGGTTTTCTGAAGAGGAGAAGGGAGATAGCCGAAATCTATAATCAGGAACTGCCCCGGATAGAATGGATTAAACTTCCTTTTCAGAAAGATGACAGAGAAAGTTCCTGGCATCTTTATGTGATCCAGGTTGATGAGGAGAAGTTAGGGAAGAGCCGGAAAGATGTATTTAATTACCTGCGAAGTAAGGGGATAGGGGTACAGGTGCATTATATACCTGTATACTGGCATCCTTATTATCAGGAGTTGGGGTACGGGAAGGGATTGTGTAAAGTTGCTGAGAGTATCTATAAACTTATTATATCTTTGCCGATATATCCAGCAATGAATAGTGAGGATATTATTTATATTCTAGATGAATTATATTATATCAGCTAGATTATATATTATTATTTTAATAAAGGTTAGGAAGGAAGATTAAATGCGAGCTATTTTGATTAGTGCAGGTAGAGGCACTAGATTATTACCCCTAACAAAAAACACTCCAAAATGCTTAATACATGTTGGTAACGGCGATACAATCCTGGAAAATCAAATAAAAACTCTAAGAGAATCCGGAATAGAAGATATTTCAATAATAACTGGTTATCTGACAGAACAGATTGAAGCTAAAGTAAAAGATATAAAAGGGATTGAGATTATATATAACCCCTTTTATGATGAAGCTAATAATTTATATTCCTTATGGATGGCAAAATGGCGGATGGATGAAGAAATTATAACCATTAACGGAGATAATATTTTTTATCCTGAAGTTATAGAGGAATTAATGGAACGAGAAGAAGATATAGTAATGGCCATTTCTAAAGAAGATGAGTATGATGATGATGATATGAAAGTATCATTAAAAGGCGATAGGGTAGTAAAAGTAGGGAAAAACCTGGAGTCGCAAGAAGTAGATGGAGAGAGTGTTGGTATAATTAAGTTTACAAAAAAAGGTGCACAAATATTAAAAGATCAATTAGAGGAAATGGTAAAAAGTGGAAAACACAGAGAAGACTTTTATTTGGCAGCAATACAAAAGATAATTGATAAAAATATAACAGTTAATTATCATGAAATTGATAGTGGTAAATGGCAGGAAATGGATTTCCACCAGGATGTAGATTTGATAAGGAATCTTTTAGAGAGCAAATATGATTTATTCAAAAATTACAAAAGCAAATAAAGAGGTGGAGTGATTTTATTGTCCGGAATAACTGGTTTATTTTCCAGTAGTAATATTAATTTTATAAACGAAAGAATTGAAAAGATGACTGCAGAAATATATCATCGAGGCCCTGATGCAGGAAAAACCTTTGTTATTAATAATAATTTAGCATTAGGTTATAGGAGATTAAAAACAATTGATTTATCAGAAGATGCTAATCAGCCAATGATTAGTAATTCAGGAAGATACATTATTGTTTTTGACGGAGTTATTTATAATTTTAGAGAAATAAAATCATTATTAACTTATGAATTCAATAGTGATTCAGATACAGAAGTTATATTGGGCGCAGTTGAAGAAAAGGGTTTGGACTGGTTTTTAAATAAAGCTAATGGTATGTTTGCTATAGCCCTTTATGATAAAGAAGAAAATTCTATTACCCTTATTAGAGATAGGTTTGGAATAAAACCTCTTTATTATACTTTAAGAAATAATATTTTAATTTTTGCATCTGAAATAAAATCTATTTTAAAAAGTGGACTTTTTGAGCCAGAATTTAATCAAGAAGTAATAGATATATATTTAGGATATAGATACACATTGGAACCTTATACTTTCTTTAAAGATATTTACCAGGTAGAATCGAGTAATTATATTAAATTTTTTATAAATAAGAGGAACTCTATAGTTTACCAGAAAAAAGCTTATTGGTCTCTTCCTGAATTGAACTTTGATAATACATATAGTGAAGATGATATATTGGACGAGTTAGAAAAGAAACTGATAGAAGCCATTAAAAGGTGTTTAATTGCTGATGTGCGACCTGGTACATATTTAAGTGGTGGTTTGGATTCCAGTTTAATAACTGCAATAACAGCAAATTTAACAAATAAAAGGATAAATACATATACAATTGGATTTTTAGAAGATGGGTTTAATGAATTTGAGTTTTCAAGGAAAGTAGCAAAAAAGTACCAAACAAAGCATCATGAAATTTTAGTAGATATAGAAGATTATTTAAATAGATGGAAAGAACTAATATATTTTAAAGATGCTCCACTGGGGGTTCCAAATGAGATTCCTTTAGCTATAATGACGAGTGAACTAAAGAAAGAAGTATCAGTTGTATTATCGGGAGAAGGAGCGGATGAGCTATTTGGAGGTTATGGTAGAATATTTAGAACTCCTTTTTATTACAGAAACAAATATGTTGGAGAGCTAACACCATATCAATTTTTTATTAGTAATTATGAATATGTGCCAAGAAATATGAGGGATATGTATTTATTAGAGTCTAAAGAATTAAGAAAAAAAATAGATATACAGAATTCTGTGATGTTTAATGATAATAGTTTTGAAGAAGCTATTTTCCGTTTTTTTCATCAAGTACATATAAAAGGTCTTTTGCAAAGAGTTGACATGACAACAATGCAGGCATCTGTTGAAGCCAGGGTTCCCTTTTTAGATCATGAATTAATTGAATTTGTATATAAAAGGATTCCCTATGATTTAAAGCTAAAGTGGAAAGATAGAGAGTCATTATTAAGGGCACAAAATATGACACCAGAAGAATTTAGTGAGGTTCTGGATATACCCAAATATATTCTTAAACAGATTGCTTATAAATATCTTCCTGCTGAAATTATAGAAAGACGTAAAGTAGGGTTCCCAGTACCTTTAAATAAATGGTTTAACAATATCTCTTATTTAGCCAATGATATTTTAAAGACCGCATATTGGCTGAAAAACAAAGAATTGGATGAATTAATAGAACAGGCTGAAAACTCTCAACGAGCAGGACAAATTTTATGGATGTTTATTAATGTAGAATTATTTAGGAGAAGATATTTCGATAATAAATGGAGTTGGTAATAAAAATATTTTAGAATAAATATAAAATGGTTGTATTAGTTGGAAGGTGATTATTATAAAATTATATAAAGATTTAGATGAAATAAAAAAGTATAGAAAACCGGTAGACTTTTGGACAAATTATTCTCATATTTTTTCTATAAGAATAGTTGCTATTATAAAAAACACGAGAATAACTCCTGATATGATAACCTGGAGTTCTTTGATGGTATGCCTGGTAGGAACAATTTTAATGGTGTTGTTCCCACAGCAATATATATTTTGGGTTTCAGCAGGTATAATATATCAATTTGCATTTATATTAGATTGTGCAGACGGACAATTAGCCAGATTTAAGGAACAGTTTTCTCCTAATGGATGGAGAATAGATTTATATACTGATAGGGTTAAAGAGTTTTTAATAATCTTTGCAATGACTTATGTTCTTATGTTTCAATATAAATGGTTCTGGATTATTGGAATTATTACTATAGCATTACAGGGTTTACTGAAATATATTGATTTACAGGAATTTTTAAAGTCTACAAATATTAATTTTAAGTATAATCAGATACAAAAAAATGAGGAGAAAGTAAGAAGGAGACTAAAATATTTAAATAAAATAAGCACTTTTAAAAACAAATATAAATTAGGATTTATGAATATTGGAGAATTTTATTTCTTTAATTTTGTTTTTATCCTATTAGGTAGATTGGACTGGTTCCTATATATATTAATTATTTATAGTCTTTTTTCAATAATCTATAGACTTTTATTAAATATCAATAGAGAAAAGTATCTACTGATAAATATATATAGGTTTTTAGAGAATGGTAAAAAACTGGTTCTTTTTGGAACTGGAAGTGGTGCAAGAAATATTATGTTTAATTTACTTGCTCAAAATATTAATGTTGCCTATGCCAGTGACAATAATGATAAAAGGTGGGGAGAAAACTTCTTTGGAGTAAAAATTAATCCACCGGAACAGATCCGGAAAGATAGAGATGATGTAAATGTTTTAATTGCCTCCAGTTGGGGAGAAGAGATAAAGGAACAGTTATTATCATATGGGTTAGATGAAAATCAGCTTCTATTGTTGTATAATTGAAAGATTTTAGTTAGTAAAATAAAAATTAGAAAGGAAATAATTTATGAAAGCAGTAATACTGGCAGCTGGTGTTGGTTCGAGATTGGGCCGACCTTTTCCCAAGACTCTATCCAGATTGCCGGGTGGTGAAACTATCCTGGGAAGACAGATCAGGCTACTGCGTAAAAACGGGATAGATGAGATCATTGTTGTGGTCGGCTTCAAGATGAACCTGATTATGGAGTCCTACCCGGAGGTCTATTATAAATATAATCCAGTCTATTACATCACTAATACATCAAAGAGCCTTCTTAATGGAATTAAGGACTGTAATGATGATATTATCTGGTTAAATGGTGATGTGGTTTGTGACGAAGGGGTTATAGAACGCATCATAAGTTCTGAAGGTAATGCAATAGCTGTTACCCCGGCCCAGTGTGGAGAGGAAGAGGTTAAATATACGACTGATCCTGAAGGATACATTACTGCCATAAGTAAGACTGTAAAGAATGCTGAAGGAGAGGCTTTAGGGATAAATAAGGTTGTTGCTGAGGAGCTGGCAGAATTTAAAGAATGCCTGCAGCAATGTGATGATAATGACTATTTTGAAAAGGGAATTGAGTTCATGATTGAGAGGGGTAAGAAATTTAAGGCTATAGATGTATCTGAATATAGATGTATTGAAGTAGACTTTAAAGAGGACTGGGATCAGGTTGTAAGCTTGTTTTCCAAATGATGGAGGGATAATTATGGGAACTGTTTTAAAAAGAGATCATTTCTATTTAATGGAAGGACTATATACCAGATTAATTGTTAAACTGTTGCCTTATGTAGGGAAAACTTTCCTTACACC
Source organism: Halanaerobiales bacterium (assembly GCA_025451675.1). GTDB lineage: Bacteria > Bacillota > Halanaerobiia > Halanaerobiales > DTU029 > DTU029. The sequence goes on from JANWJZ010000014.1 coordinate 8,005, forward strand.
TAATATACTTACATCTCTCAATATCATAAATTCTGTAATTATTTTTCTGTCTATCTGGTATGGCAAATATTTTCTGGCAGCTATACTTGTGCAGCTTTATTTATTTCTTGATATTCTGGATGGCAACCTGGCACGATATCAGGGCAAGAGCACAAGAATCGGAGCAATACTCGATAAGATATCGGACAGGCTTTTTTATAATGGAGTAATAATAGTACTCGGGTTAAAAATCGAGATTAACATTCTGTGGATACTGGCTTATTTGGTGATTCATAATCTTTATGGAATTATTGCAACCTTTTATATAGTTCCCCATATTCGTAAGATGGATTCTTTTAGAAGGGATAAAGTAAAGCAGTATTTTATGGATAAAGGGATTATCCTGGGTATGGATCTTTCCAGTCAGGATTTGATAACCTCTGTCCTGATACTTACTCCCTATAAGGAATGGATAATTTATCTCTCGACCTGTTTATATGGTATAGATTTAATTTACCGCTTAATCGAGCTGCAAAGGAATATTAATAAACAGGTACATATTAAAAGGAAATAAGAGGTGTAATTGAGTGTCGAATATATTAATCACAACCATTGGGCGCCGGGGAGCATTGACTAAAACATTTAAACAGGAATTGAATAAAATAGGTGCTAAAGTAATCGTAACTGATAAAAGCCCGCTGGCTCCTGCCCTGTATGAAGCTGATAAATACTATCTAACTCCGGGAATCTATGAAGAAAATTATATCGAGACTATACTGGAGATCTGTGCAAAAGATGATGTTAAGGCGATAATACCTTTACTGGAACAGAGTTTTCCTGTTTACAATCAGGCCAGGGAGTTCATGGAGGAAAAGGGGATTACGCTCCTCTTATCCAGTACTGAGGTTATTGAACTCTGTCAGGATAAATACAGCTTTTATCAATATTTCAGGGAAAAAGGTATACCTGTACCGGAGACCTTTTTACCGGAGGAATTGAGCCAGAATTATAGGGAATTGCCATATCCCTTGTTTATAAAACCCCGCAGGGGGCAGGGGAGCCAGAATACCTATAAAGTAAATACAGAGGAAGAGTTGGATTTTTACACCAGGACCCTGGAAGATATTATTATCCAGGAATATCTTGTCGGTGATGAATACACGATAGATACTCTATCTGACCTGGAGGGCAGGGTTTTATCTGCCGTTCCGCGAAAAAGGCTGGAAGTCAGGGCCGGTGAGGTAAGTAAAGCGGTAACAGTTAAAGATAATAGGTTAATTGAACTTGCTGTATGGGTTATAGAAGATTTAGGCATTATAGGCCCGGCCAACCTGCAGGTAAAGATCCTCCCTGATGGAGAGATAAAGCTCATTGAGGTAAATCCTCGTTTTGGCGGGGGGGTTCCCCTTTCCTACCAGGCCGGTGTAAACTATCCTTTGTTGATCTATAGGATGTTAAGGGGTGAAAAAATAGAACCTTTCTTAGGGGAATTCCAGGATGGTTTAGTCATGTTAAGGTACGATACAGCAGTATTCAAGGATATCAAAGATCTTAAAGAATAAAGATAAATGTCTTTAAAACATTAAAATAATTAAGAATTTACAGGTGTAGAAAATGATTAAAGCAATAATTTTTGACCTTGATGACACCCTCTATTATGAACAGGATTATGTAAAAAGCGGATTCAGGGCAGTCAGTAGGTATATAGGTTCTAAATACGGGGTTTCTGAGAAAGAATTTTATAAACTGCAGCTCGATATCCTGGAGAAGGAGGGGCGGGGAAAGGTTTTTGACCTGGCCCTGGAGAATTTTTCTCTTCCCCAGGATGAAGTGGAAAAAATGCTGGCTGTATACCGTTCCCACAATCCGGAAGGAATACGATTATATGAGGATGCAGAGTATATACTCAGGAAACTGAAAAGAGAAGGTAAATATAAGACAGGTATAATAACAGATGGTAATTCTCAGGTACAGTGGAATAAGATTAAAGCCCTCGGTTTAATTGATTTAGTTGATGAAATCATTGTCACTGATGATTTTGGAGTAGATAAAAGAAAGCCTGCTCCCTTTGCCTACTTGAGGCTTCTGGAAAGCTTTAAGATAAAGGCTGGGGAAGCTGTCTACATAGGAGATAATCCGTTGAAAGACTTTATAGGTGCCAGAGGACTGGGGCTGAAAACAATCAGGATAGTCAGGGAAAAGGGTATGCATATAGAGAAAAGAATGGAAGTATCTTACGAGGCTGATTTTGAAGTAAATACTTTAAGGAATCTAGAGGACATATTGAACAGAATTGACAGAGGTGATAGCTGTGATTAATGAGATCAAAATTGGCAATAAGACTATCGGTGAGAATAGCCTGGCTTTCATTATCGCTGAAGCCGGCAGTAATCATGATGGCGACCTGGAACAGGCCAAAAAGCTGATAGATGTAGCTGTGGAAGCAGGGGCAGATGCAGTGAAGTTTCAGACCTTTACTGCCGATAAGATTGCAGCCAGGACAGATGATGAGATAATGATTCTGGGAGAAGAATATGATACTGCCGATAATCTCTATGATTTATATAAAGGGCTGGAATTGCCCCGGGAATGGCAGGAGGAATTGCGGGATTATGCAGAGGAAAAGGGGATTATCTTCCTCTCTACCCCCTTTGATTATGAGGCAGTCGACCAATTGGATGAACTGGGTATGCCGGCCTTTAAGGTTGCTTCCTATGAATGTGTGGATATTCCTTTTTTAAGATATATTGCCCGGAAGGGTAAACCCATACTGCTGTCAACAGGGATGGCCAATCTGGGAGAAATTGAGGAGGCACTGGAGGCTATTTATAATGAGGGCAACAGGCAGGTGGCCTTACTCCACTGCGGGATTAGTTATCCCATGCCTGTTGAGGATGTAAATCTGGCAGCCATGGATACCCTGAAGCAGGCCTTCCAGCTTCCTGTCGGTTATTCTGACCATACCCTGGGTATCACTGTCCCCATCAGTGCTGCTGCCCGGGGTGCAAAGGTGATAGAGAAACATTTTACCCTGGACAGGAATTTACCGGGGCCGGACCATAAGTTTGCCCTGGAGCCTGGTGAGCTAAAGGCAATGGTAGTGGGAATCAGGGAAGCTGAAGCAGCAATTGGCAGCCCGATAAAAAGGCATGTAGCTGTAGAAGAGATCCATTACCGCCGGGGCAGGAGGAGTATTTTTGCTATTAAAGATATTCCTGCCGGGGTTGAGATTACCCCGGAGATGATTGCAGTTTTGAGACCGGGAATCGGGCTAAAACCTAAATATTATGATTTGGTTATCGGACGTGTTGCCCGGAAGGATATTAAAGCTAACGAGCCCATTACATGGGATAAGATATAGGATTAATAGAATTTAAAAATATAGAATTGTTGTGTTTATTAATTTACTGGATTTAAGATATACTGAAAGATAAATTGGAGGAATAAATTATGGCAAAGGTGGCTGTTATTGTACAGGCCCGGATGGGTTCGGAAAGGCTTCCGGGAAAGGTAGCCCTGCAAGTGAAGGGCAAACCCCTATTGGCCCATCTGATAGACAGGCTGAAGCAGGCAGAAAAAATCGATCAGATTATCATAGCTACCAGTGATAAAGAGGCTGATGATCCGGTAGCAGAGATTGCTGATGCCTGCGGGGTCAGTTCTTATCGTGGCTCCGAAACAGATGTGCTTTCCCGTTATCTGGAGGCAGCGGAGAAATATGCAGTGGATATAATCATCAGGGTTACCGGCGATTGTCCTCTGATTGATCCTGTGACAATAGATGAACTGGCAGGAAAATATTTAGATTCTGATCTGGATTATATGCGTCTAAATGTAGAAGAAGATGGATATCCCAGAGGCCTTGATGCAGAGATATTTTCTTTTGAAACACTAAAGAGGGCAGCCGAATATATAGAAAGGGAGGGAGAACCTGAATATTCTCCCTACAGGGAACATGTTACCCTCTATATCTACAGGCATCCGGAATTCTTTAAAACAGCTCAAGTGGATCCTCCGGTATATTTGAGGAGAGACTACCGCCTCTGTGTTGATGAGAAGGAGGATTTTGAATTAATAAAGGAGATCTATAGGAGATTTTATAATGAAAATGAGATTATTGATATAAGAGATGTAATCAGGGCTTTAGATGAAGATCCAGTACTGGCCGGGATGAATAAAAATGTCCAGCAGAAGAGGGTATAGGTACAGTAAATACCGGTCCAGGCGGAAAGAGGGTATGGGTTAAGATGAAAAAGGTTGGTTTCCGGGTTGATGGCAATGCAAAAATAGGTATGGGGCATGTCATGCGTACACTGGCCCTGGCCGGCGCTTTTCCCGCAGATCTGGAGTTAATCTTTATAGTCAAAGAGGAAGCTGCCGTAGTGAAGAAATTAAGGGAATTCCGGCAGGAGTTAAAAATAATTACCCTGCCAGCTGAATGCAGTACAGGAGAGGAACTCAACCGGCTTCACTCAATAATCAAAAAGGAAGGGATAGATATCCTGATAATAGACTCTTATTCTTTTGGCCAGGATTTCCTGGTGGAACTGAAGAACATAGCAGGCAGGCTGGTATCGATACATGATTTTGCTCCCTTTCCCTTCCCCTCTGATATAGTCATCAACGGCAATATTTATGCACCGGAACTGGCTTACGAATCTCTGGAGGGTAATACCAGATTCTTACTGGGTACAGAATATTTGTTGTTGCGGGAAGAGTTTAGCCACTTACCTGAACGGAGGTTAAATGAAAAGGCCAGGAGGATATTGGTGACAGTCGGCGGTGGGGATCCGCTGAATCTAACACCAAAGATAATAAAAGCTGTTGATAATATAGATAATTATTGTTATAAAAATTTTACCAATAAAGATGAATTTAAAGAAGAATTGGAGTTAGATGTAATTATCGGACCGGCCTTTGATAATGTTGATGAAATAGTAGCTGTGGTAAAAGAAGTGAAATTGGCTGTGAGACTTCATTTTAATGTGCAGCGGATTAGTCAATTAATGCTGGATGCTGATCTGGCTGTATCTGCCGGCGGCAGTACTCTGTATGAAATGGCAGTAACGGGAACCCCGGCAATAGCTATTTTACAGGCGGATAATCAGATACAGGCTGCAGAAACCCTGGCAGAGAAAGGAACTATTATTAATCTGGGTATGGGAGATGGACTGGAAACGGAGGATATTACAGAAAGCCTGATAGAGCTTATCAATAATAATAGCTTGAGGAAGAAAATGAGTGAGAGAGGCCAGAAACTGGTGGATGGTAAAGGGGCCGAGAGATGTGTAAAGGAGATTATCTCTCTCCTGTAAGTAGGATTCCAATAAAAACGGGGAGGTTAAAGCTATGGAAATAAGCAATGCATATCAGCGGGATATCGCCAGTATACGGAATGCTTTGAGTATCTTTACTTTAAGGCAGTCCATGAACCAGGATGGGGAAACTGCTGCCAGGTTGTTGGAGGGTATGGAAGAATTCAGTAATGAGATACAGAGATATAGGGAAAGCCATCTGGGAAATTATATAGATATATTGATATGAAGTGGTGGGTATTCCTATCTTGTTGGAATACCCTTTTTTTTACTCTTATCCTATTGCTTTATAACTCAATAATAATCTATAATGAGACTGTATGTCTAAAATAATTTAAGGGGGTGTTAGTAAAGACGAGTTTTGAAAAAGGGATCTGGTTAAAAAATAAAATAAGGAAGGCGGAGATGATATGAAATTGAGCAAAAGATATTGGAACAAATATTCTATTAAAATAAGACTTATAGTATTTCCAATATTGATTGTAATGTTTGTTGCAATTGGCATAACAATGCTTACAAATTACAATACAAAAGAAACTCTAATTAGTATGATGGGACATAATGGAATCATAATGTTAGAAGAATTTATACAAAGAATTGAGGATAACACCAGATCCCTGGAAGCTATAAATGATTCTTTTGACGAACATATAAGGACAGTTGCAAATGCAATTATGTTAATGGATGATGAATTGAACAATGATTTTTTAAAGACATTGGCTAAAGAGCTCAATGTGGATGAATTGAATATCTACAGCCCGGAAGGAGTAATTCTGTATTCTAATTTTCCTCAAAACGTAGGAGATAGGGCTGAACATCTACACAGTTTTTTCAGGAGTAACCAGACCGAGTTAATGGAAGAAATCCGGAAGTCAGTACAGTCTGATCATTACTATAAATATGGGATTGTGAAAAATTTAGATGGGACTGCAGTACAGGTGGGTATAGAGGCTAATACTATCAAAGAGATAACAGAGCAATTTGAATACCAGAAACTGGTGGAGAACTTTGCAGCATGAGATAGTTTACGCTCTGTTTATAGATAGGAATTTTAAGGCAATAGCTCATAGTGAAAAAGACCGTATTGGATTGGATCTTTCCAATGATCCTGGTGCTTATGCTGCAATAATTAATGGTGTTGAGTATACATCTGAATATTTATTTGGAGATCAAAAGATTCCGGTATATGATGTTGTATATCCTGTAGTTATAAATGGTGAACTTTTAGGGGCGGTTAATATTGGTTTTTCCATGGTAGGGGTATATGAAACCATCAGAAGCAACAGTGCAAATATGAGTTTCTGGGGAGCCATTGCAGGCTTTTTAATAGCCTCTATCCTCTTTACTTCATCCAATTATGCTGTTAAAACTATAGATAAGCTTAAGGGACTTATGGATTCCATGGCCAGGGGGGATTTTACCAATAAGGTACCTGAGATACTGCTAAAGAGAAAAGACGAATTTGGTGAAATATCCCGGTCAGTTGATATTATGCAAAATTCAATAAGCAATATTATTAGGAAAGTTCTGGGAAGCTCTGAGGATGTGGCTTCTCATTCAGAAGAATTAACAGCGACCATAGAACATTCTACTGCTGCAGCTGCAGAAGTGGCTGTAGTTATTGAGGGTATTGCAGGCAGCGCCAATGACCAGGCCAATGATACAGAGAATGGCCTTATTGCAATAACAGAACTTGGTAATAAACAGAGTGCCAGTGTGGATATGACCGATAAGAAATTTGAGGGGATATCAGAATCAATAGAAGAAATGCAAAAAGTAATCAGGGCAGTAAATGAAGCCAATAAGGCAATAAATAGGCAGAAAGAAGAG
>JANWJZ010000015.1 GCA_025451675.1 Halanaerobiales bacterium
AGAAGCGGAAAAATATATGGAAGACGGGGAATTTGCTGAAGGTTCCATGCTTCCCAAGATTAAGGCTGCCCTGGCCTTTACAGGCTCAAAGGCAGGCAGAAAGACCGTAATAACTTCTCTGGATAAAACAGTGGAAGCCCTGCAGGGTAAAACAGGAACCTGGATTATATAAAAGCTGCCCGCACAGGTGAGTTTTAGCAAAGAAATAAGGGGAGGATGGTATAAATGACAGAGAATAATATGAATAAAAAAGACAACATTATAAGTGGCCCTGTAGCTCCCAGAGATCCGGTTGAAAAGAGGAGCTGTATATACTTGATGGTGGATAGCGATATTGAAGCAGGCAGCCGTGGTGAAGGGAAACCTTCAGAGGAGATATATCTGGAAGGGCGGATAAGGAACGCGGCAGAATTTATAGGTGGTGTTACTGATAAACAAATCCTGGACCTGCTGGAGAGCTGTGAAGGATTCCATAAATTGGTCCACAGTATTGGAGTATCAGTACAGGCGGCTGATGACAGTATTGAAGAAGTTAATTTTGTCTTACAGAACTGGGGAAAGACCAACAAGTATGAGAGCGGGACAACCTTGCGGGTTCCCTGTCCTGCTAATGGAAGGGAAGTCATTATAAATCTCGCTGATTATGAATGGTCGCCGGATGATGATATCCTGGGCAAGTTTGCCTTTGAATTTGAACGGGTGGGCCAGATGGCAAAAGCCACAGTCAAGTTTTATCTAAATGATGGTTATGAGGTACCGGAGTTAATTATTGACCCACCGGTTGATTTTGAGTCAGAAGGATATAATAAGATGATTGTCCGTTCATTATTGAATAGGGGTAACAACAGGAGACTGAAAAAGGCCATAGAAAAGGCCGAAAAAGGCGAAGATGTCACCATCGCTTTTATAGGCGGCTCTATCACCCAGGGGGCAGGGGCCAAGCCGATAAATACAAACTGCTATGCCTACCAGGCTTACCTGAGATTTAAAGAGATGTTTGGCCGGAATGGTGGGGATAATATACATTATATTAAGGCCGGTGTAGGCGGTACCCCTTCACAATTGGGCATTATCCGTTATGAAAGGGATATTTTAAGGGATGGCAAGGTTAAACCGGATATCGTTGTCGTGGAATTTGCGGTAAATGATGCAGGAGATGAGACAAAAGGGGTCTGTTATGAAAGCCTGGTTTTGAAGATTTTATCAGCAGAGAATAAACCAGCAGTCATCTTATTGTTCAGTGTCTTTGAAAATGACTGGAACCTGCAGGACAGGCTTGCCCCTGTGGGAGAGTATTATAACCTGCCTATGGTCAGTATTAAGGATGCGGTGGTGGAGCAATTCCGCCTGACCAGGGAAGATGGTAATATTATCTCGAAAAGACAGTTTTTCTATGATATTTATCATCCAACCAATGATGGACATAGAGTGATGGCTGATTGTCTGGCCTATCTCTTTGCTGAGACCAAGAAAGCCCCAGTGGATGAAGAGGATATCATAATCGATAAGGAACCGTTAATCGGGAATTACTTTAAGGATATCCGTTTACTGGATAGAAAAACAAATACTCATGTTGCCGTTATAGATGAGGGTGGATTTACAGAAACAGATAGGGATTTGCAGATGGTGGAGATGGATCTGGATTCTCATGGAACAGCCCAATTCCCCTATAACTGGATGCACACACCTTCATCTGGAAATGAGAGCTTTAAGATGACTATCAGGAGTAAAGGCCTTATGTTGGTTTTCAAGGATTCAGGCAGCAGTGAATTTGGCAGGGCAGAGGTCTATGTAGACGGGGAACATGTGTTGACTGCTGATCCCCATATCGTCAACTGGACCCATTGTAATCCTGTCATCCTCTATCAGGAAGAAGAAGCAAGAGAACATACGATAGAGATAAAGATGGCTCCCGGTGATGAAGACAAATGCTTCACCATCCTTGGTTTTGGCTATGTACTATAAGGTGAAGTGTTTTTATAAGAGATGCCTGTAAAATTGTTAACACAAAAGGAGGAAATAGATGAAAAAGTTTAGAACTGTGATTTTTTTGTTACTCATTATAATTATGCTAATAGGGCTTGTAAATACAGTTTATGCAGAAAATCCAGGGATAGATTTTGCCTCAGAAGAATACCGGGCCATGATTGCCAGGTCTTTATTGAGTACAGGTAATAATAGGAGGCTGAAAACAGCCATAGAGAAAGCAAAGAGAGGGGAGGATGTAACTATAGCCTATATAGGCGGTTCCATCACCCAGGGAGCCGGTGCCAGTCCTATTAATACTAATTGCTATGCCTACCAATCTTATTTAAAATTTAAAGAGATGTTTGGGAAAGATGGTGGAGATAATATTCATTTTATCAAAGCCGGAGTTGGTGGTACCCCGTCCCAGTTAGGTGTTATCCGTTATGAACGGGATGTTTTAAGGGATGGTGCTGTTGAGCCGGATATCGTTATCGTGGAATTCGCTGTGAATGATGCTGATGATGAAACACGGGGAGTATCTTATGAGAGTCTGGTTTTAAAGATATTATCAGCAGAAAATAAACCGGCAGTCATCTTACTGTTCAGTGTATTCAAGAGTGACTGGAACCTGCAGGACAGGCTTGCCCCGATAGGCAGGCATTATGATCTGCCTATGGTCAGTATAAAAGACGCAGTGGTTAACCAGTTTTATTTGACGAAAGAAAAAGGTAATGTAATCAGTAAAGAAGATTTCTTTGCCGACATCTATCATCCGTCAAATGCCGGCCACAGGATAATGGCTGACTGCCTGGCATATCTCTTTGCTGAAATAGATAAAGAAGAGATGGCTGAGGAAGATATCGTTCTTGATAAAAAGCCTCTTTATGGGGATGCTTTTAAAAATATCCGTTTACTGGATAGGACCACCAATACCGAGGCAGCCATAATCGAGGAAGGAGGCTTCCGCCTGCGGGATTATGACCTCCAGAGAGTAGAAATGGACACCGATGCAATAGGAACACCCATGTTTCCAAATAACTGGATGCATAATATATATTCCGGTACCGGAAGTTTTAAGATGACCATAAAAAGCAGCAGTTTAATGCTTGTGTATAAGGATTCCGGCAGTGCTGATTTCGGTAAGGCGGAGATCTATGTAGATGGAAAATATGTGAAGACCGTTGATCCCCGCAAGATTAACTGGACCCACTGTAATGCTACCCTTTTGTATGAGGAAGAGGAAGCAAGGGAACATACCATAGAAATAAAGATGGCCCCTGGTGATGAATTTAAGAGCTTTACCATCCTGGGTTTTGGTTATACTTTATAAAAAAGCAGAAATTTATCTGTTTAAAAAGGAGATATTTCAAATATCGCTAATTATATAAATACATAATAATTACTTATGTTTAAACAGGCCATATACTGTCAAAATTAATAAAAGGGGGCATGACTTATGTTAGCTAATCCTTGGCTTGTCAGAATCGGGGGAGGGTTGATCTGTGGTATAATAGCCTATCTGGTCTCCAGCCTGGTTGTAGCTAAAAAGGAGAAAAAATATTATTTGCGCAAGTTATATTCTGCCAATCAGGAGATCTTACAGACTGTTAGACCGATGATTGCCAAAGAAGATTTATTCGATATAAATCTACTTCATTCCATCATTTCCTCAACAGCCAACAAATATAATGTAGATAAGGCAGATCTTTATAATATTCACTCTCTGATAGATGATATCATTACAGATATCATGCAGTCACCTTTTTTAACCATGGAGCAGAAGGAACAATATTGCAAGAATTTAATGGATTTGAAGACAAAACGCGGTAAAAAAGACGCCCAGGAACCGGAAAAGCAGGTAATCATCTGTGATGGTGTTTCCGTGGATTATATCAGCCTGCTGGTAGCATTAATGAGTATATTGTTTTCCTTTTTCAGCATCTATATTTTCCAGCTTAACGATCTTGAGAAAGCAATGCTATTCGGTAATAGAATATTATTCCTGTTTATACTTATCGTTTTGTCTCTGATTCCCCTGTTCTTTGTTCAAATAATCGATAATATCAGGAAGATTAGAAGCAGAAATAAAGCTACAAATATCAAAGAGAAAATTGAAGAGAAAGTAATAGATAAAAAGGAAACAGAAAGTAAAGAAAGTGAGAACCTGGAAGGTTAGTAAAGTAAATATAGTAAAGCCAGAATTTTTAAGATGGAAGGGATTATAGGCCGGCAGCAAGTAAAGAAGAGGAAGTGGAATACCTGAAGGGGATTGCCAGGGCTCTGGAGGAGGTACTGGATATTGTAAAAGAACAGCTAAAAAAAATGGAAGAGGAAGATGATTAGATTCAGGATAATATCCTGGAGGCAGCCGGGATAAAATGGTTAAAGAAAAAGAATGCCATTATAGTACCAGGGAGAGAATCCCTGGTATTTTTGTTTTAATACGATTGCAAAATTCCTTTATCTGTGTAGAATTTGCAGGAGAAATTGCAAATAAAGTAGAATTATAAAAAATACTGCTGATGATTTGCAGATAAATATAGTTAAAAAGAGGGAAAGGAACTGGTTGAATATGACACAGGGAATTATGGCAATTGTAAATCCTGTTTCTGCCAATGGGAAAACAGGGAAGAATTGGGCTGAGTATGAGAAGCATTTTCGGGAGGAAGGCATTGAACTGGAGGTCCGTTTTACCCAATACCCGGGTCATGCTACCGAACTGGCCAGGAAAGCTGTTGCCGAAGGTTATCGTAAAATTATGTCCGTAGGTGGAGATGGAACCACCAATGAGGTTATTAATGGACTCTATAGAGATGGAGAGTTACTGGCTGAAGATATAAAATTAATTATTTTTTCCCAGGGAACCGGTTGTGATTTCATCAGGTCTTTTGGTATTAGTAAAAAAATAGAAGATGTTGTAAACATAATCAGAAGTGAAAAAATAAAAAAGGTTGATGTTTGCCAGGCCTCTTTTAAAAATCATGCAGGGAATAGTGAGAGCAGGCTCTTTTTGAATGTGGCCGATACCGGTATTGGTGCAGTAACAGCAAAACTGGTTAATGAGAGTTCTAAAATTTATGGTGGATTTTTATCTTACTTAATTGGAGTATTCAGGGCACTCTTTACCCATAAAAATAAAGCGATTAGGGTCATGATTGATGGTAAGGAAGAATATAATCAATATTTAAACAGTGTAATTATTGCCAACGGTAAGTATTTTGGCGGAGGAGTGATGATTGCTCCTGAGGCCGAATTGGATAGCGGGGAATTTAATATAATTATATTAAAGGATTTCAGTAAGTTTGGTATAGTCTTTAATCTGGCCAAAGCCTATAAGGGCACTCACTTAAGCCATCCACTGGTGGATTCCGTTAAAGGAAGGGAGATTTATATAGAATTGCTGGATGACGGCATGTATGAGCTGGAACTGGATGGAGAACTGGTCGGTAGGTTGCCAGCCAGCTTTAGAATTCTGCAGGATAAATTGCCAATAATGGCCTGACCCTGCCAGTTTACATTCTCTTCCTGATATTATACAATGGTATTATAAGAATATAAGAGAGGGGTTCCCATTATGGAATTTTTAATAATAACAGGGATGTCAGGTGCAGGTAAATCAGTAGCTCTGAACTTTTTTGAAGATATGGGTTATTTCTGTATTGATAATTTACCACCTGCCTTTATAAATAAATTTGCTGAATTATGCCTCCGTTCTGAATATGAAAAGATTGCCATTGTGACTGATATCAGGGGAGGCAAATTTTTTAATTCCCTTTTTGGGGAATTGGCTGAGCTGGAAAAGCTGGGCTTTAATTATGAGATCCTCTTTCTGGAGGCTTCTGATGAGACTCTGGTAAGGCGTTATAAAGAGACCAGAAGGAAACATCCCCTGGATGAAGAAGGCCGTATCCTTGATGCCATTCAGAAAGAGCGGACCATGCTGGAGGAAATCCGGGGAAAGGCAAATAAAATAATAGATACCTCCAAGATGGGCAGCAGGGATCTTTATAATGAATTAAGGCGGATTTACTCTTTCCATAAAGTTGGGAAAGAGAATCTATCCATTTCCATTATTTCCTTTGGTTATAAATACGGAATTCCCATGGATGCGGATCTGGTCTTTGATGTGAGATTTTTGCCCAATCCCCATTATGTCAGTTCTCTTAAAGATCATACCGGGGAGGAAGAGATCGTGCAGGAATATATCATGAAATGGCCTTTGACCGCAAAATTTTATAAGAAATTCTTTGATTTTATAGAGTTCCTCTTACCGGAATATGAAAAGGAAGGCAAGAGCCATTTGATGATTGCCATTGGTTGTACCGGTGGCAAACATCGTTCAGTGACTACTGCCATTAAGCTAAGGGATTTTTTACTGCGTAAGGGTTACCGGGTTATTGTAGAACACAAGGATATTAATAAATAGGACGGATAGTCTATGAAGATTGATTTTTCCAATAAAAAATGGTTATATCCAGGAATCGGCATAAAAAGATGGATATTGTTGTTGACTGTTTCACTGTTACTTATCAGTGCAGGTATCACTATTTTATTGGGTTATCAGATAATCAGTTATCTGGAAATTATGATAATCCGTTTTCTCTTTCCTTTTGTTGGTAATCTATCCTTTTTTATAGATCTTATTGTAGCCATTACCCTGATAATCCTGGGAATCTGGGGGATTTTTACCTCCATGAAGGGGGCCCTAAAGGGTTTTTACCAGCTGGAAGCTCATGAGTTTCTGGATAAGGCCTTTGAGAGAAAAATACTGGAGAAAGGCCCCCGCATTGTAGCCCTGGGGGGTGGGACTGGCCTGTCAAACCTTCTGCGGGGCCTGAAAAAATATACCAGCAATCTGACCGCAGTGGTAACAGTAGCTGATGATGGAGGTAGTTCCGGCAAATTGAGGGATGAACTGGGTATCTTACCACCTGGAGATATCCGGAATTGCCTGGTTGCCCTGGCGGATACAGAGCCATTAATGGAGGAGTTATTTCAATACCGCTTTAATTCAGGGGGAGACCTGGAGGGTCACAGTTTTGGTAATCTCTTTATTGCTTCTTTGACAGAGATACTGGGTGATTTTGAGGAGGCCATCAGGGAATCCAGTAAGGTTCTGGCCATCAGGGGTAAGGTATTGCCAGCGACCAATGAAGATATACGCCTTGGAGCAATTTACTCCGATAAAACAGTGTTATTGGGTGAGTCCATTATTCCTGAACAGAAGAAGAAGATTGACAGGGTATTTTTGCAACCTTCTTCCTGTAAACCTTCTCCTGAAGTTTTGAAAGCCATAGAAGAGGCAGAGATAATTGTGGTTGGGCCGGGCAGCTTATATACAAGTATAATACCCAATTTACTGGTAGGTAATATTGCTGATAAAATCAGGGAGAGTAAAGCAATCAGGATTTTTGTCTGTAATGTGATGACACAGGCCGGTGAAACGACTGGTTATTCTGTCAGTGACCACATTAAGGCTATCTATAAACACACTGGCCCTGGATTATTTGATTATGTTGTTGTGAATAAGGAAGAGAGTTCCAGGGAATTAATAAAAAGATATAGGGAAGAAGGGGCTTTTCAGGTCGAGGTAGATAAAAGGAGAATAAAAGAGATGGGGATTAAGATTATTGAAGGAAATCTATTGTCCAGTGAAGGTTATATCAGGCATGATCCGGATGAACTGGCAAAAGTAATCCTGGGGGTAATGAAAGATAGGTGATAGTGATTGTCTTTTACCACTGATGTTAAACATGAACTGGTCAGAGTAAAGGGTGGGGAGATAGCGGAATTATCTGCCCTGATCAGGATGAACGGGACTATTCAAATAATTAATAAGAATATTGCCTTAAATATAAAATTATCCATGGGAGATCTGGCCAGGAAGGTATATTCTATAATTAAAAAAATGTTTGATTTGCAGGTACAGATTATTGTCCGGAAAAATTATCCCTTTGATCGCAAGCAGAATATTTATCATTTATTTTTACCTCCCCAACAGGGACTTGATGACTTTTTATACCGGCTTGGATTTATTGATGAGGATAATAATATTATATTCCGGATTAAGGAGGAATTTTTCAGTAAAAGAACTTACCGCCAGGCCTATTTGCGGGGGGCTTTTTTAGGCGGGGGTTCAGTTAATAATCCGGCCAGGGAATATCATCTTGAATTCAGGTGTGAGTATGAGGGACTGGCCAGGGATTTACTGAAACTCCTTGCTACTTTTAATCTGGAGGGACGTTTAACCAGGCATAATAAGAAACACATCGTCTATTTTAAAAATTATGAAGATATATCGACTATTTTGAATATAATCGGTGCCCACCGGGCCCTGCTGGAAATGGAAAATAAACATGTAGTGAAGAGTTTAAAGAATGATATTAATAGAAGGATAAATTTCGAGACTGCAAACATGGATAAGACCATTACTGCCGCTCTGGAACAGTTGGAGGATATAGAGCTAATCGAGTCTGTCAGGGGTCTGGATTCCCTGCCGGTAAGTTTACGGGAGATAGCTCTTTTAAGGAAGGAGTATCCCTATGCCAGCCTGAAGGAGCTGGGTGAATTACTAACTCCAAAGATAAGCAAATCAGGTGTTAATCACCGGATGCGAAGGATAAAGAAGATTGCTGACGAAATTAGGAATAAAGGAAACGGATAAAGAAAAAATTTTTTTAAATATAATAAAAAATATAGAGGAATTTTTCCAGGTATATAGAATATAATAGATTGGTAATAGGATAATAAATATATATTTTTCTAAAGGGTGGGACATAATTGTTCTAACGGGATAAAAATGTTCCCATCTACTGGAGGCGGGGCTGTGAGATATCTTTTGAAGATTCAGGAGAAAATAGCGCCTGAACTAATATCTATTGTTGAAAATCGGTATACTATATTACGTAACATTTATTATTACCAGCCTATTGGCAGGAGGGCACTGGCAGAGAAAACCAATATCAGTGAAAGATTGGTTAGAAAAGAACTGGATTTTCTCTGTGGCAGAGGCCTGATAAAGGTATACCGTTCCGGTACAGTATTGACTGATCTGGGGTCAAAATTTCTACCTGAACTGGACAAATATATGAAGGAACTCAAAGGTATAAGGACCCTGGAAGAGCAGTTAAAGGGGTGCCTGGGTATAGAAGAAGTACATATTGTTTCCGGTGGATTGGAACCTTCCATTATCAATCAAGAGATTGGACGTTATACTGCCAGATTATTGCACAGGCTGCTTAAAGATGGCGATATACTGGCGGTTACCGGTGGAACGACCCTGGCCCAGGTGGCCAGTGCTATGCATGAAAATGACAGCCCCATGGATATTATTGTAGTTCCAGGCCGGGGTGGGTTGGGTGAAGAAGTTGAAATTCAGGCCAATACTATAGCAGCTACCATTGCCAAAAAATTAGGTGGCCGTTATCATCTACTGCATATACCTGATTCTATTCAGGAGGAGAATGTAGATATAATTATGGCGGAACCTTCAATTCAACGGGTTCTAAAGTTCCTGAAGAAGGCCAACATTTTGATACATGGTGTAGGTAGTGCTGAAATTATGGCTGCCCGGAGGGATATGTCTCCGGAAGAGATTCAGGAATTAAAGAATAGGGGAGCTGTAGCAGAAGCTCTGGGTTATTATTTTAACGAATCCGGTGAGATAGTTTATGTGACTACCAGTGTCGGGCTACATCTGGAGGATTTAAAGAATATAGAAAAAGTGATCGTAGTTGCCGGTGAGCCGGATAAAGCCAGAGCAATACTATCAGTTGTTTCACCGCTTTATCATAATATACTGGTTACAGATGAGTCAACAGCCAGAGAGATCTTGAATTTAAAGGGGGTGAGGCAATAAAATAATGTGTGGTGGATGTTTATTTTATAACTGATATAAATTTGGTATATTTTAAACTGGTACATCTAATAAGGATTATTAGCCTGTACCAGGCTAAATAAAAATAAATTAAAATGGAGGAAGATAATATGAGTGTAAAAGTTGCTATTAATGGTTTTGGTGCTATTGGTCGTCGTGCTTTTAGAGGTTTTTACAAAAATCCTGATGTAGAGTTTGTTGCTTTTAATGACCTGACTGATCCACAGGTTCTGGCTTATTTGCTGAAATATGATTCCAACTATGGTACTTTTGAGGCAGATGTTGATTTTACAGAAGACAGTGTAATTGTTGATGGAAAAGAAATCAAAGTTTATGCCGAGAAAGATCCAGCAAATCTGCCCTGGGGTGAGTTGGGCGTAGATATCGTTATCGAGTCAACTGGTTTCTTCACAAATGCCGAAGATGCAAAGAAACACCTGGAAGCAGGTGCCAAGAAAGTAATCATTTCTGCTCCAGCTAAAAATGAAGACATTACTCTTGTTATGGGTGTAAACCAGGACAAATATGATCCAGCCAATCATCATGTTATTTCCATGGCTTCCTGTACAACTAACTGTCTGGCTCCTGTAGCTAAAGTCCTGAATGACAAGTTTGGTATCGAGAAAGGCTTAATGACAACAGTTCATGCCTATACTGGAAACCAGAAAATACTGGATGCCCCAGTTCCATTTAAGGCTATTACCCGTGGCCGTGCCGGTGCCATGAACGTGGTTCCAACTACTACCGGTGCTGCTAAAGCTGTTGCCCTGGTTCTGCCAGAGTTACAGGGTAAATTCCATGGAATGGCTGTAAGGGTACCTGTACCAACCGGTTCACTGGTTGACTTAACAGCTATCCTGAGCAGAGACGTTACTCCAGAGGAAGTTAATGCTGCCATTAAAGAAGCCGCTGAAGGCCCAATGAAAGGCGTTCTGCAGTATAATGAAGATCCTATCGTTTCCTCTGATATTAAGGGCAATGCTCATACCTCTATCTTTGATGCCAACTATACCACTGTAATGGGTGGCAACATGGTTAAAGTACTGTCCTGGTATGACAATGAGTGGGGCTATGCCCAGAAGATAGTAGAAACCGCCTTATTTATCGCCAGCAAAGGATTTTAAGAGTGCCATAAGCTGAGTTGCAAGTTATGGATAAGTATGGTAGAAATCAGGTTTCCCTTCCGGAGATCTGGTTTCTACCTGTTCTTATGAAAACAGGATAGATTAAACAATGGAGGTGTCACCATGAGGAAAAAAACCTTGAAGGATTTTGATTTTAAAGGTAAAAAGGCCCTGGTCAGGGTTGATTTTAACGTACCCCTTGCTGATGGAAAGATAACAGATGATACCAGAATCCAGGCTGCCCTGCCGACAATCCAGTATTTAATTAATGAGGGTGCCCGGGTTATTTTAATGTCACATCTGGGCAGGCCAAAAGGACAGGTTAATGATGCTTACCGGATGGATCCGGTTGCTCAGAGACTGGCAGAATTATTGAATAAGGAAGTTACTAAAGTTGATGATTGTATCGGGCCAGAGGTGGAGGAAGCCGTTAGTAAGATGAAAGATGGGGATGTACTGCTTCTGGAGAATACCCGTTTCTATAAAGAAGAGACAGATAATGATCCGGAATTTGCTAAGAAACTGGCCAGTATCGCTGATGTATTTGTCAGTGATGCCTTTGGTACTGTCCACCGGGCTCATGCATCTACTGTAGGAGTTGCCCAATATTTACCTGCAGTGGCCGGCTTTTTACTGCAGAAAGAACTGGAAGTCCTTGGGGAAGTAATAGAAAATCCAGAACATCCTTTTGTGGCAATAATGGGTGGAGCCAAGGTTTCTGATAAGATTGGTGTAATCCATAACCTGATGGATAAAGTAGATTATCTGCTGGTAGGTGGAGGTATAGCCAATACTTTCATTAGGGCAAAGGGCTATGAAACAGGTAAATCCCTGGTGGAAGAGGATAAACTGGATCTGGCCAAAGAATTATTGAAGGAAGCAGAGGAAAAGGGTGTGGAAATAGTCCTGCCCGTAGATATTGTGGTGGCAGATGAATTCAGCAATGATGCCAACTTCAAAGAAGTGACAATTGATAATATCCCGGCTGATTGGGAGTCCCTGGATAGTGGCGGAACAAAGACCATTGAAAAGTATACTGAAATTATTAAAAAGGCAAAGACAGTTATCTGGAACGGCCCGATTGGTGTTTTCGAACTGGATAATTTCGCTAAAGGAACCTTTGCCATTGCCAGAGCCCTGGCAGAGAGTGATGCTAAGACCATTATTGGCGGTGGAGATTCAGCAGCAGCAGTCAAAAAAGCTGGCCTTGAAGATAAGATATACCATATTTCTACCGGTGGTGGAGCATCCCTGGAGTTCCTGGAAGGCAAAGCATTACCTGGTGTAGAAGCACTGGATGATTTAGAGTAAAGAGTATTATATTTTACATTGAAAAAAATAAAATTCTGTTATAATAAGATAGAAGCTTATAAGACTGGGAGGTGATTGGGGTGCGTAAACCACTTATTGCCGGTAACTGGAAGATGTACAAAACCATGAGTGAAGCAGAGGAATTAGTTAAAATATTGAAGGATAGGCTGGCCGGTATTGATGATGTCGAGATTGCCGTCTGTCCCCCTGCTGTTAACCTGGTTCCGGTTTATAATATAATTGCAGATAGTAATATTAAGCTGGGTGCCCAGAACATGTATTGGGAAGAGTCCGGTGCCTATACTGGCGAGATATCCGGCCCCATGCTGAAGGAAATTGGTGCTACATATGTTATAATAGGACATTCAGAACGCCGTGAATATTTCCAGGAAAGTGATGAGGATGTCAATAGAAAGGTTAAAGCAGCCTTCAAGTATGGGTTAAAACCAATTATCTGTGTTGGTGAAACCCTGGAAGAGCGGGAGGCTGGAAAGACCATGGATAAGGTTAAAGGCCAGATTAAGGCCGCTCTGGCTGGATTAAGTAAAGAGCAGATAGCAGAGACAGTTATAGCCTATGAGCCTATCTGGGCTATCGGTACTGGAAGGACTGCTACTGCAGAAGATGCCAATGAAGTTATTAAGGTAATTAGAGATCTGGTCAGGGAGGATTTTGCTGAGGCAGCGGATCAGATGCGAATTCAGTATGGCGGAAGTGTAAAACCGTCAAATATTGAAGAACTGATGGCCCAGCCGGAGATCGATGGTGCTCTGGTAGGAGGGGCCAGCCTTGATGCAGAATCCTTTGTGCAGATAGTAGAAGGGGCAAGATAAGCGGCAGTTTATGGTAGTAGCAATGCTGCTTATATATAGAGAAAGGGGTGAAATAGATGGAGAGGCCAAGACCACTTGCTTTAATCATACTCGATGGATATGGACTTAATGATGAAAAAGAAGGTAATGCAGTATATGCAGCCAGGACCCCTGTTCTGGACAAATTGATGGCCGAATACCCCATGAATACCCTGGATGCTTCCGGAGAGGCTGTAGGCCTGCCGGAGGGGCAGATGGGTAATTCTGAGGTTGGTCATTTGAATTTAGGAGCAGGCCGGATTGTTTATCAGGATTATACCAGGATAAACAAGGCCATTGCAGATAAATCCATATTTGATAATGAGGTTTTAAGGAAAGGCTATCAGAATGCCAGGGATAATGATACTGCCCTTCACTTCGTTGGCCTACTGTCTCCAGGTGGTGTACACAGCCATACTGATCATCTTTATGGCTTAATGGAGATGGCCAGGGAATTTGGATTGGAGAAGGTATATATCCATGCCATTCTTGATGGCAGGGATACTTTACCCAAAAGCGGGGCAGGATATATGCAGGACCTGCTGGCAAAGATAGAGGAAATCGGTGTTGGTAAAGTTGCCACAGTCAGCGGGCGCTATTATGCCATGGACAGAGATAATCGCTGGGAAAGGACCAAAAAGGCCTATGATGTCATGGTTCTGGGTGAAGGGATAGAAGCTACGGATCCATATCAGGCCATAGAAGACTCCTATGCTACAGGTGTCAATGATGAGTTTGTTGTCCCCGTTGTCATCAAGGAAGATGGGAAACCTGTAGCCACAATCCGTAGTGGAGATACAGTAGTCTTCTTTAATTTCAGGGCAGACCGGGCCCGTCAGTTGACCAGAGCCCTGGCTCTGAAGGAATTTGAGGGTTTTGAGAGGCCGGCAGAACACCCTGAAAACCTCTATTATATCTGCCTGACCGAATATGATGAGGAATTTCCTCTCCCGGTTGCCTTTCCTCCGTTGGAGATTAAGAATGGGCTGGGCGAGGTTTTAAGTAAGAATAACCTGAAACAATTGCGGATAGCAGAGACAGAGAAATATGCCCATGTTACCTTCTTCTTTAATGGAGGAGTAGAAGTAAGTTATCCCGGTGAGGACAGGATACTTATTCCATCGCCAAAAGTGGCCACATATGACCTGAAACCGGAAATGAGTGCCTATGAAGTTACTGATACCTTACTGGAAAAACTGGCAGAGGATAAATATGATGTAATCATCCTCAATTTTGCCAATTGCGATATGGTAGGCCATACCGGTTTTATCGATGCAGCCATAAAGGCAGTGGAAACAGTGGATGAGTGTGTTGGTAAAATAATTACCGCTATACTGGAGAAAGGCGGCCAGATCTTATTAACGGCTGACCATGGTAATGCGGAAAAGATGCTGGATGATAAAGGAGAACCTTTTACTGCCCATACTACCAGTCCTGTACCATTGATCTATATTGGCGGACCGGAGGGCGTTAAAGTGAAGCATGGAAAACTGGCTGATATTGCCCCAACTATGCTGTATCTGCTGGGTATTGAAAAGCCGGAAGAGATGACAGGAGAAGTCCTTCTCTATAAAGAGGAGTAAATCAATAATATATATGGAGGTTGATATTATGGATACAACTATTATTGATGTATACGCCAGGGAAATAATGGACTCCCGTGGCAACCCTACTGTAGAAGTTGATGTTTTACTGGAAGATGGTTCCTTTGGCAGGGCTGCTGTACCTTCCGGAGCTTCAACTGGAGCCTATGAGGCCGTTGAGTTAAGGGATGGCGGCGACCGTTACCTGGGTAAAGGTGTTCAGAATGCCGTTGATAATGTTAACGAGATTATTGCTGCTGAAATAATAGGCATGGATGCCCTGGATCAGGTAGCTATTGACCAGGCAATGATTGAACTGGATGGTACTGATAATAAAGGAAAACTGGGTGCCAACGCCATTCTCGGAGTTTCCCTGGCCGTTGCCAAGGCTGCTGCTGATGCAACAGGACTTCCCCTATACAATTACCTGGGCGGGGTAAATGCCAAGGTCCTGCCTGTTCCCATGATGAATATCCTGAACGGTGGAGAACATGCTGACAATAACGTAGATATCCAGGAATTCATGATTATGCCTGTTGGTGCCAATTCCTTTGCCGAAGCACTGAGAATGTGTGCTGAGATTTACCATAACCTGAAGGCTGTTCTTAATGCGAAAGGCTTAAATACCGGTATCGGAGACGAAGGCGGTTTTGCTCCTGACCTCGCCTCAAATGAAGAAGCCATAGCTGTAATTATCGAAGCCATTGAAAAAGCCGGTTATAAACCTGGTGATGATATCGTTCTGGCCCTTGATGTTGCCGCAACAGAGTTATATAAAGACGGTAAGTATCACCTGGAAGGTGAAGGAAAGGTTCTTACTGCAGAAGAAATGGTTGCCTACTATGAAGAACTGATCAATAAATACCCGATTATCTCCATTGAAGACGGGCTTTCCGAAGATGACTGGGAAGGCTGGAAGATGATGACTGAGCGGATCGGTGACCGTGTACAGCTGGTTGGCGATGACCTCTTTGTTACAAATACCGAAAGGCTGGCTAAAGGTATTGAAAAAGGTGTAGCCAACTCCATCCTGATTAAAGTTAACCAGATTGGTTCTCTGACCGAGACCATTGATGCCATTGAGATGGCTAAAAGAGCTGGATACACTGCTGTTGTTTCCCATCGTTCCGGAGAAACAGAAGATACAACCATCGCTGATCTGGTAGTGGCTATGAATGCTGGCCAGATCAAGACCGGTGCTCCAGCCCGTTCTGAAAGGGTAGCCAAATATAATCAGTTGTTGAGGATTGAAGAAATGCTGGGTGAAGCTGCTCAGTATGCAGGAAAATCAGCATTTTACAATCTGAAAAGAAAATAAATCTATAAAGACCAGAAGGCCCAGGGTTTAACCCCTGGGCTTTTCCTTATCCAGCCCCTCTGCTTTAGGCTAGGGGCTTTTTTATTTATTGAGAAAAAATTTTCACAAAAAATAGAAATTTAATTACATAATAAAAGAATTTATGTATTTTTACCGCCCTTTCTATAGATAAGAGGGAAAGAAGTTACAATATAGTTATAATTATACTAATATCTGGTAATAATTATTTTTAGAATACTTTTAGGATGTCTGCCTATAATTTTTCTGTAGATGCTTTCTTCAGGAAGGAGATTGTTATGAAACATACTGGAATTTACAGGCTGATAATGATTTTGATGTTTCTGCTGGTTATTTTCACCCTGGTGCAGGCTGAAGAAACTCCCACGGTGACTGCCATGTTTTATGAAACTGATCTGAGAGATGCAATACATGAATTATCCCTCCAGACCGGTATAAATATAATAGCCGACCAGACAGTCAGCGGAATAATTACAGCTGATTTGAAAAATGAACCTCTCGAAAAGGCCCTCGCAATGATATTATCTTCCGGCGGGTATACCTTCAGGAAGATAGAAGATTATTATTTAGTAGGTTTAGCGGACCCCAGGAATGTCAGTTTCAGCGAACTGAGTGAACTGGAGGTAATTTATCTGAAAAATATCACAGTCAGAGATGTTTTCAACCTTCTTCCCTCTTTTTTAAGTAATTATGTAAAAGGTGAAAGGGAGGGCAATATATTAACAATAAATGCTGCACCAAAGGATTTAGAGAGGATCAAGGAATTTATAAAGAGTATTGATACTCCCCGCAAACAGATTGAGATAAGGCTACTGGTAACCGAAGTAGATTCAAAAATTGTTAGTGAATTGGGAATCTCCTTTTTACAATTTGAGAGTGGAGAAGATGTAGAAAGAAGAATTGCCTACAATGCCAGAGATAAGCTTTTAAGTGTTGAAACAGATTTATATGGCTATCTGCTTACACAGCTGAAGGCAATGGAAGAAAAACAGCTGGCTTCTATAGAAGCAAACCCATACATACTTGTCAGTGACGGGGGAAGTGCCAGGTTTTTTATAGGTGAAGAACAGGTGCTTTTAATTCATAATGAGAGTTATGGCAGCACCAGGACAGAAGAAGTAAAGGTAGGAGTCGAATTAGAAGTTTATGCCAGAATAATCGGGGAGGACCAGGTTTATTTGGAATTATCCCCTGTTATAAGCCATTTTATTAATGATGTTAGCCCGGATTTACTCGTCAAGGAAAATTCATTGACAACAACCTTGCAGATAAAAAATGGAGAAACCATTTGCCTGGCTGGAATGACCATTAAGAAGGATTCTGCCTCTACCAGAAAGGTGCCATTGCTGGGTGATATCCCATTAGTAAGGTGGTTATTTAGAAATGAAAATAAAGAAGAAAATGAAAGGGAATTACTGGTTTTTGTAACACCTATCATCAGGTAGGAGATGATTATTTGCATGAAGCGGATTAGACTGATTTTTTTGATCTTACTCTTCCTTTCTGTTTCCCTGATAATTAACGGGCAAAAGAAATCAGGAGATACAGCCATTCCAAAAGATATAGCTATTGAGCTGCTTAAACCTGCCTGGGAAAGCATGAGTCGCCCGGCAGATTCGCCAATGATATTTTACCTGTTAAAGATGAAGGAATTGTCCTGGCAAACAGTAAGGGAGCTGGAATATAAACTGGCCTGGGGGGATAAAGTTGAAGAAGAAGGAAGTCAGCTAATCGTTGATCAGGAATTAATCAGCAGTGTCTGGCCAGGTGTTCTGCTGGAACTGAAAAATAGCGGGAATGAATCGTTTATCAAAAATGAGTATAATTCCTGTCTGGTAACTATACCCGCTAAGGAAGGGACAATAAGCATTAATAATATTCTTATAGGTGATAAAAGCAGAGAATCTCCCGCTTATTTTCGGTTCTCCCTTACTCCCATAGATATATCCCTTAGTGATGAAAGTATATATACATACCTGAAACTTGAATATAAGGATAAGCCTGGCAATATGGCCAGTGTAGAAACCAGTGCCTGGTTTAACAGCACAGAAACTGAACCTGTCGCTCTTTTAAAACTATACCAGGAAGGCGATAAAGAGAATCAGCACAGATATTTTGCCTTATTTATTGAGGCAAGGACTCTTTATCCGGAATTGCTTAAGGAAACAGCCTCTATTCTGGTCATGAACGATATTAAAGGAATTAATCAAATATTTTCATTGGAAAAGGAAAATGAGCCGGAAAACCAATTTGCCATTTATGCAGGTAGTAACGGTGGTGGTATAGAGTTTAACAGGAGTTATGGTGGGGAAAAAATAAAGCTTTCTCTCTTCAGTATTGATGGTACACCAGGTTATCAGCTTTTATTTGATAAAAATTTTTCAGTCAGTGATGAATTGTTTGCTTCAGTCCAGGTTCAAAAGAAGACTGAACCACATTTTATGTTGGGTCTGAAAGACAATATTAACTATACTTCAGATTTTAAATGGCAGCTTTCCTTTTATCCCCTGGTAATTGCCCTTGACGATAATAGAAGACTACAGCCAGTCACAGAGATTTTATTATCCTATGAAGGAGAAGTCTTTGCAATAAGCTATCAAGGTATCCACCATAATGAGGAAATAAGCAATATTATAAAAATAAATTATGAATTTACTCCCGTCATAGGCCTGTCGGTTATCTGGAAAAAGGAAGCCTGTTATCTAGGTTTGTTGTATAACAAATAATTTTATTAAGGATGTGGTCTCACTGAAAAAGTGTTTACTCAATATTATTATACTTTTAGTATTTGCTGTAAATATAGTCAATGCAGGGGAGATTGATTTAGCTGATTACAGACACGGCTGGACCTATGAAAATGATATCTGGCAGTTAAGTATATTTTACTCCAGGCCTGATGGCAGGGAGGCTTTATTAAGATTCAGGCTGAAAGAAGGTGTTGAAAAACATCAGGCTACTTACAGCCTATCTTCTGATAACAGGGATGTTCCGGAACTATTGGTGCAGGAGGCAGATAATTATAAGCCTTTTAAGAAAATTAATATAGGCCTGAGTTCCCGGCGGAGGGAAAGAATTATTGTTCTAAGATTTGCAGAAGATTTATCCTATGCCAGTGCCTATTATCCAGTAATTTTAAGACCGGACGGTAAACCTGGGGTTAATCCGGTGATAAATCTGGAAATTTTTCATCCGGAACTGGCGGAATTATTTGTCCATAAAAAGAATATTCATTTTAATATCGACTATGGTCCAGGCAGATATGCGGAGGAAGAGTTTTTACTGGAAGTCCGGACTAACTTTAGCGGTTGGTCCTTAAGGGCATACCTGGATCTCCTGTCTATGGTACAGGATGGTGTGAAGGAAACCCCAGCCATATCTATAGAGAAATTTCTAATTTCTGTTAATGGTTCAGAGGCAATACCCTTCAGGAAAGAAGGCATAAGTATCATTACTGGAAACAGGGTTATGGAGGGAAGCTTTTTTATACAACTTTTTATGGATGTCAGTCTTTCTTTTAAGGCTGGAGAATATACAGGCGCTAAATTAATGTTTGCCCTGGAATGAAATAAAAGGGAGGTGAGATATGACAGGCTGAAAGATATTTTCCGGGTTTGTAGGTGTGGAGAAGTCATAAGAAAAGAAAAATAAAAAAATGGAGGGAACTATATGAAGAGATTATTCTTTACTGTATTTGTTTTAAGTGTATTTTTAGCTGTCAGTGTTCTTTCCTTTGCTGCTGAGGGACGCCTGGGTAATATAAAGGCTGAAATTCCAGTAACAGCCTCTGTTGGCAAGTATGCAGAGATACTTGTCGGTGATACCGCTGTAAATCTGACCCTGATGGGAGCAGCAGGAGAGGTAGCCCGGGATGATGACAATATCTTTACAGTAGAATCTAACTGTC
Source organism: Halanaerobiales bacterium (assembly GCA_025451675.1). GTDB lineage: Bacteria > Bacillota > Halanaerobiia > Halanaerobiales > DTU029 > DTU029. Next base: position 19,954 of record JANWJZ010000015.1, read on the forward strand.
TGGTTGATTTATCCTTTAAAGCAGATGCCCTGACGAATGGCAGAGATTTCATAGCAGTAGATTACGAATTATTTAAAGAAGGAAATCCAGATGCCCTGTTGAGCTATAGAACTGAAAGGGAGAATGGCGATGATGTTGTAATCAGGAATGTACAGGATTATGTTGATGGTGTAGTCAGATATAATATTGCTGTTGCTGCTACACTGGGTAATATCTCTGACCAGTCAGCAGGAGAATATAGTTCTACTATTTATTTAACAGTAGCTGCCGCAGAATAAATTTAAGGAGGTGTGAGGCTTGAAAAGATGTGCTATTCTTGCATCCCTGTTCCTGCTCCTTTTCTCTCTGCTGGCTTTCGCTAACAATCAAAGCATAGTGAATGAGATTCCGGTAAAAGCAGATGTAGGTCCCTACGCTGCTGTTATACCCCAGAAATTGATGTTTGAAACCACAAAGGGATGCTGGTTGATACCCCTGGAAGATGAATGGTTTGAAGTGGAGCCGGAAATGAGCTTTGGCCATTTTTCCGGTAACCCTGATCAGAGAAGCCGTATACAGGATTCCAATTGTTTCCTGGTGGAAACAAATTGTGCGGTAAATATTATATTTGATGGTACACCATTGACTCACCTTGATGGCTCAACTACACTGCCTACAACCTATTGGGCCTTTAGGTCTCTCGGGGTCAATGATATACCGATTACTTTCCCCCGGTTCCCCCTTTTACCGCCATTTGTGCCATTACAGCTGATACCGGCACAGGAGATCGGATATTTTGGGGACAGTTCTGATATACCCAAGGGGCCGGATTTTGATATTAAGCCGGATTGGCTTGATTTAATCCTGGAAATTGTTACCGGGGTAATCTGGCCAACACCTGAGAAGGTGGAAAGCAGGCAGGTTTATACCGGTATCAATGAAAAAGGCGTATATGCCTTCCAGGTATTTGGTTTTGCAGGAGTGAGAGAAAATATCTCCGCTATGAAAGCAGGAGATTATGTCGGTGAAATAAGACTGACAGTTTCAGCAGAGTCCTGATTGTTTAATTGGGCTGCCGGAAATTTACCGGCAGCCGCTTATTACTTATTATTGCTTATAATAAAGGGAGGGAAGACTTTTGCGTAGATTATTTGGGCATTTATCAGGTATTATAATATTTTTTATTTTGATTATTATCTCCAGTTTTTCTGTAAAGGCGATTGGTGTACAACCCTTGACTATGGATTTTTCGATGAGCCCGGGAGAGTCAGAGGATTTCCAATTAATATTCAGCTCTTCCGGCATTGCGGAAAATGTTTCGATATCTATCTATCAGTGTTACCAGGATTATACCGGCATTCTGGGATATAGAATAGCTGATCCGGAGTCTTTTCCAGAGATGAACTGGATAGAGTTAGAGAAAAATCGTGTACAGGTACCAGCTGGCGGGGAAGTATATTTGAATGGCAGGCTTAGGGTTCCTTTCGGTACCCGGCCCGGTTCCTATATTATTATATTAATGGTAGAACCGGAGCCTGGTAAAACAGGGGATGGAATCTCTTTAATGGTCAGATATGCGGTGCGCCTGATTGTGCGGGTTGATGGGCCAGCTCTACGGGAGAGGGGCAGGATAAATTTTATCCAGTTGGAAGAGGACGAAAATGGAGAACAGGTGATTGTCGCTGCAGTTGAAAATACCTCGCAACTGGATTACCTGGCGGGAGTAGAGGTAAGCATCAGGGATGAAAACCGCAGCCTGGTTGAAAGAGTAATCCTGAGGACTATTTCTGCGGCCAGGAATAACCGGGATTTGACCAGACTGTACCCTGGTTCAAAGGTTTTATTTATTGGTAAACCGGAAAATTATCTATATCCTGGAAGCTATGAACTGAGGGCTATAATGAGCTATGGGGAAAGAGGTAAAGCCTCTTTTATTGAAAATATAAATATTTTGCCCGGCCAATTTAAGGAGCCGGCCAGGGTACAGAGTGGATATTGCAGCATAAAACCGGAAGTAATTAATGTGAAACTTGAACCTGGTCAGAGGATTACGGAAAGCATTGAAATCACAAATATTTCCCGGGAAAGGGTTTATATAAAAACAGAACTGGTGGATATAGAGGAGGAATACGCTTATTCTCTTTTACCATGGTTGAGACTATATGCTGATAGGAGCCTGGTTCTTTTGCCCCGTCAATCCCGGAAACTATTAAATATCCTGCAGCTGCCATTAAATATAGCAAAAGGGAGCTATTATGCCCTGGTGAATATAAAGGTCTATCAGGATGAGAATATGATAAATCTCCTGGAAGAACAGATTGTGCCGGTTTGCTGTATTGTCGGTGAAGAGAACAGGATGGAAATAAAAATAAATGGTTTTGAGTTTAATAATGGTGAGCAGGAGATTTTTCTGCCTGTAAAAAATATTGGGCAGGTTCATCTGAAACCCAGTATAAAATTGACTATATTGAATAAAGAAGAGCAGCTTATGGAGGAAATAGAATTAGACTCCATGGATTTGATAGGAGGGCTTTTGTTCCCTGGTGAGGAGACTATATATAAAGGTATCCTGAAGAAAAAGCTGGAAGAGGGAGAATACGATGTGTTAGTGGAGATCAGGAATGAAAATGCCAGTTTGGAAAGAGCCAATTACAGGATACTAATAGAATAGGAAAGGCAAATAAGAGATCACCCTCTGGTAGAGAATTATGGTATTAATGAAGGGAAATAGATGTATTAAAAGAATATAGTAATAGGCTGTTTAATATTAACAGGGAGGATGGGACAATGCCTTCTGTTCTGGAGCTTTCATACCTGGGGAGTTTTTCCATTAAAATTAATGGACAGTCTGTTGAAACGGATAGCTGGAAATCGAAAAAAGCCTTAACATTATTGAAATATTTAGCTTTTCATTCAGGAAAAAAACTTTCCAGGGATTTTTTATTGGAGCTTTTCTGGCCAGGGGATTATGAAATATATAATTTACATGTAGCAGTTTCCTATATTAGAGGGAGATTAAGGGAATATACCGGTAAAAGAAAGGAAAAATTCATCCATTACAGCCAGGGATATTATTATTTTGATAAAGCTGTTATTAAAAATATCGATTGCCAGGAGCTGGAGGATTTATATCAGGAGGGGCTCCTTTTAGAAGGGAAGGAACCGGAAAAAGCCCTGGAAAAATATAAGGAGGCTCTGGTTCTTTATAAAGACCATTTCCTTGTTGATGATATTTATGAGGATTGGACCACAAGCATCCGTGAATATTATCTGGAAATCTATGCCCGGCTGGTTATAAATGCCACTAAAATACTGGCCGAAAGAAATAATTATGAAGAGGCTATTGAATTATGCAAGAGGAGTTTAAAATATCAACTTTATAATGAAGAAATTTACTATCTTCTGATAAGCCTCCTGATAGAGTCTGGCCGGATGCTTGAAGCAACCAGGTATTATCAGGAATATTCCAATATTATTGGCCAGGAGTTTGGCCTGGAACCTGAACAAAAATTTAATGTCCTTTTTGAAAGGGATAAAAAGTTTTTTTCTGCCGGTGGGCTGGATTATAGAAATTTCTCCACCGGGCCATTTTTCTGTAGCCGGGAGTTATTTCTTTTATTATATAAGTTAGCTTTAAAAAGGAGAAAAAGATATAAAGAGGATTTTTCCCTGATATATATTGAAATCGGTTCGAATTTACTCAGTGAGACAAAACAATATTTATTTCATCTCTGCCGCAATAAATTACGGGAGGGAGATATATTCTGTCTCTGGGATAAAAGAAGTATATTGCTGCTGCTCCATAAAACCAATGTAGAGGAATCTTTGAAAATTAGAGATAGGTTGATTGAAAATTTACCGGTTTTTATGAAAGAAAAACTCCAGATCGAAGTAATTGATATAGAAAAGAAAAAGGAACTTTTGTAAATAAAAATTCTTTGTTTGTTGTACTTTTTATTTTTATATGTTAAAATATACTTGTCTGTAAGCTCGGTGTTAAAAGGTATAGTTCTGGAGGTGAACCATGTGTTAGTATTACTTAAAGTAGTGCACTTGCTAGTAGCCCTGGGTGTTATTGCCGGTGTATTACTCCAATCCGGGAAAAGTGCAGGTTTGTCCGGCGCTATTGATGGTGGAGCAACCCATATTTTTGGAAAGAAGAAGGGGTTAGATGAAAAATTAGGCCGTTTTACCACAATCACGGCGATTCTTTTTATGATTACATCACTGGCCCTTGCTGTTTTTGCTTAGGATATATGAACCCTCCAGGAGAATCTTCCTGGAGGGTTTTTAAATAAATTGATGGGAGGTTTTATTAATGACCAGAGATGAAGCTTATGCTCTTCTTAAGGAGAATTTACATAATAAAAATTTAATCAAACATTGCCTGGCAGTGGAAGCGGTGATGAGAAAACTGGCTGATTATTTTAGTGAAGATAGAGAAAAATGGGGATTGGCTGGCTTATTACATGACATCGACTATGACCAGACGGCCAGTGAACCGGAAAAGCATAGCCTCCTGGGAGGAGAGATGCTGGAGGAAATAGGGCTTGATGAAGAGATAATCTATGCAGTAAAGGCTCATAATGCTATCCACGGCCTGCCGCGGCTAAAGCTGATTGATAAGGCCTTATATGCCAGTGACCCATTGACAGGTTTGATTGTTGCTGCAGCCTTAATCCATCCGGATAAAAAGTTAAGTTCAATTGATACTGATTTTGTTTTAAACCGTTATGGCGAAAAATCCTTCGCCCGGGGTGCTGACCGGGATATCATTGCTTCCTGCAGCGAAATGGGATTGGAGCTGGAGGAGTTTATCAGTCTTTCTCTGGAAGCCATGCAGGAGATCAGCAAAGAACTGGGCCTCTAGGGATAATAATAAGCTTAAATAGAGGAAATGCTATATTATAAAATAATATTTATTTTAATTTATTATAAAGGTGGTTAGATAATGGGAGCGAAAGATAAACTGCTGGATTTCATGAGGAATAAAGCCTATCGTCCCTTAACAGAAAAAGAATTAATGAGGGAATTTAATGTCCCCGGAGATCAAAGGGAATTGATGAGTAAATTATTGAAAGAACTGGTCAAAGAAGGAGCTATCTATAAAAGCAGTAGTGGGCGTTATAGTTTACCGGAGAAAATGGACCTTATTGTAGGAAGAATAGATGGGAACCAGAGGGGATTTGGTTTTCTAATCCCGGAAGACCCGACCAGAGAAGACATCTTTATCGGCAGGGAAAACCTGAAAGGTGCCATGCATAATGATAAGGTTATGGTCAGGTTATTGCCCAGGGGCAAAGGGAAAAGGCAGGAAGGGGAAGTCGTTAAAATCCTGGAAAGGGCTAATCAAAGGATTGTTGGTAATTTTGAAAAGAGCAAATATTTTGGTTTTGTAGTTCCTGATAATAAACGCCTATTCTATGATATATTCATACCCAAGGAAGGTGTCAATGGAGCGAAACAGAATCAGAAGGTTGTAGCCGAGATAGTCAGCTGGCCAGAAAAAAACAGGAATCCGGAAGGCAGGATTGTAGAGATCCTTGGCTATAAAGGAGCTCCTGGTGTTGATATAGAAGGTATAATCCGGCAGTTGGATTTACCCCGTGCTTTCCCGGAAGAGGTCGAAAGGGAACTGGAAATGATACCTGATGAGGTTCTGGAGGAAGAACTTACCGGCAGGAAGGATTTGCGGGATTTGCCCATGGTAACCATCGATGGCGAGGACGCCAAGGACCTGGATGATGCAGTATCCATTGAGGATCTGGGTGAGGGAAAAGTGCGTCTGGGTGTGCATATAGCAGATGTTTCCCATTATGTAAAAGAAGGAACAGCCCTGGATAAAGAAGCCCTGGAACGGGGAACCAGTATTTATCTGGTAGACAGGGTTATCCCCATGTTACCACCTAAATTATCCAACGGTATCTGTAGCCTTAATCCCGGGGAAGACCGCCTGGCTGTTTCCGTATTTATTACCTATCAGCTGGAACCCTTCAAATTAATGGATTATGAGATTTCTACCTCTGTAATAAGGAGTAAATACCGGATGACCTATACAGAGGTAAAGGAAATCCTGGTTAACAATAATCAGGAATTGATCAATAAATATCAGGATTTTGTTCCCCAGTTGCAGCTAATGAATCAGCTGCGGGAAAAATTGAGGAAAGAGAGGTTTGAAAAGGGCAGCATTAACTTCCAGTTCCCGGAAGTAAGGGTTATTTTAGATGAACTGGGTAAGCCTGTAGAAATAAGGCTGGAGGAACACGGTATTGCCGAACAACTGATTGAAGAATTCATGATAGCAGCTAACCGGGTTGTTTCTGAAGATATGAGCTGGAAGGGTATTCCCTTCATCTACCGGGTTCACGATCAGCCTGACCTGGACCGCCTCCAGGAGTTCAATACCTTTATCCATAATTTTGGCTATTTCCTCAAGGGTATTCAAAATGAAGTCCACCCCAGGGCTTTACAGAACTTACTGGAAGAGGTGGAAGGCAAGCCCGAAGAACGGATTATCAATACCCTATTATTAAGATCCATGAAAAAGGCAATTTATGCTCCTTCCAATATCGGCCATTTCGGCCTGGCCATAGATTATTATAGCCATTTTACTGCACCGATCAGGAGGTATCCGGATTTAATGATTCACCGGATTATCAAAGAATCTATATCCAGAGGAATGCTTCCGGAAAAGAGAATTGCCCAGCTGGAAAAAACACTGCCTCATATCGCCGAGCACTGTTCACTGAGGGAAAGAAGGGCCATGGAAGCAGAGAGTGATTCTGTAGAGCTGAAAAAACTGGAATATATGCTGGATAAGATTGGCCAGGAATTTGATGGTATTATTAATGGTGTAACCAATTATGGTTTATTTATTGAACTTGAAAACACAGTAGAGGGATTAGTCAGTGTAGAAAATATGAAAGATGATTATTATATATTCAATGAAAAACAATATTGTCTTATTGGAGAGCATACAGGAAAGGTTTATCGCTTCGGGGATAAAGTTCGTGTTATAATTGATAATATTGATCTGGATGAAAGGGAGATTGATTTTCTCCTTGTAGAGTAAAATGGGGAGGTGCCAGGATGACAAAGGATAATATCCGGGTTATTGCCAGAAATAAAAAAGCAAGACATGATTATCATATTGAGGAAACCTATGAAGCAGGAATAATACTTAAAGGGACGGAGATAAAATCCATTCGGGAAGGGAAGGTTAATTTAAAGGACAGTTTTGCCCTGGTGGAGGATGGCGAGGTTTTTCTTTATAATATGCATATCAGTCCCTATTCCCACGGTAACAGGGAAAACCATGATCCGGAAAGGAAACGGAAATTACTTTTAAATAAAAGTGAAATTAGAAAACTTATCGGTAGGGCAGCCATGAAGGGGTATACACTGGTTCCTTTAAGTATTTATATAAAAAGGAACCTGGCCAAAATTGAATTAGCCCTTGCCAGAGGAAAGAAAGTCTGGGATAAGAGGGAGGATATTGCTAAAAGGACAGCTGAAAGGGAGATTGAGCGGGCTTTTAAAGATCGTCAGTTTTCCTGAGCAATTATTGACATCCAGGCCCGGTATAGGTTATAATATTACTACAATCGGTTGGATTGTGTGAACCTATACGGGGGTGTTATGGTTTCGCCTGTGTAGTAGATTGTTTCAGTAGCGGGTCGAGGACACCTTTCACTCGTTAAACACTGGTAACTAAAATTAAATGCAAACGATAACTACGCTTTAGCAGCTGCTTAAGACTGCTAACGCTTAACTGTTTCCTGTCTGCGGAGACAGTTAGGTGTCATAATCAGCAGACTACTATCTATCCGATGACTGTAGGATAGATGGGAAAATTTACAGTCTCGTGGTATAGGACCCTGTCTGTTGGGGACTATGCTACTAAATTAAAAAACAGACTACACCCGTAGAAGCTGGAACAAGAGCTATGCAGTACGCGGGTTCGAATCCCGCCACCTCCACCATTCGTATCCACAATAAAATCCACAAAAAATATATCAAAGAATAAAATTACCGCACTGAAAAAAACAGTGCGGTTTTTTATTGTAAAATAAATATTTGGAGAAATGCATATTATAAAGATATGATTATTAAATATTATCAATATATACAGGAAGCAGAAAGTGCAGAGGGGAATTGGAATGATTAAAAGTATTAATAGCTTACTAAAATATTCAATGCTTTTGGCTTTATTCTTTTTTCTATTTAACTCTGTTGTACTTTCTTATCCCTGTGCCTGCCAGGAAGAAGAGATAAATAACCAGGTTGAGCAAATAAAGATAGTTTCTCCAGGAAGGAAAAGGCCGCCTGGGGAAGTAAGTATAATAATAAATTTATATTCCCGTACACTGAGTATACTTTTTGATGGAAAAGTATATAAAACTTATCCCGTTACCATTGGAAAAAGGGAAACACCAACACCCGTAGGGGAATGGTTGATAGTAAATAAATATCAACGGATTGACGGTGGCCCATTAGGCAGCCGGTGGATGGGATTAAATGTTCCCTGGGGTGTTTATGGGATACACGGGACAAATAGACCATCGCAGATAGGGACAGCTGCCAGCCAGGGTTGTGTCAGGTTACACAATGAATATGTTGAGGAAATATTTGAATGGGTAGAGATCAATACTCCTGTAAAGATAATAGGACCGGTACCGGAGGTGAAGATTGAAAAGAAATTAAGGATGGGCGATATAGGATATGATGTCATGGCTTTACAGGAACGATTGAGGGAGATGGGATTTTATTCAGGTTATCTCAATTGCACCTATAATACTGAGCTGGAAGAGGCGGTTAAAGAATTGGAGGCCCAGTTTTCTTTGAAAGCAGATGGAATCTGTGATGAAAATGTATATAAAATCCTGAATTTGAAATATAATTTTTAATTAAAGAAAAAATCAAGAAGAGCGTAATATATTTAAAAAATTAAGAAAAAAATGATATAATAAATAAAAGTAATCTGGGGAGGGCTTGAAATTGGAGGAGTCAAGAAAAACAATACAATCATGCTTTTCAGAATTAGAGAGATTGATTCTTTATAGAAATTTACTGCAGGATAATATCTTAAGAAACATCAAAAATTTAATTTTCAGTGATTATGAAAACTGCAGAGGAAAAAGCAGTGTCTTTTTTCAAATTTGCCATGAACTCTTTCGCGAAGCAGAAGAGAATGATTTTCAGGGGGATATACTGCAAAATTATATAATTAAGTTACTTGCTGTAGATGAGAATCCTTTTTCTCTCGGCAGTGAAAAATACGGGCTTTCCCATCTAAATCCAGCCTTATCTAGGGCTGCCATTCATGATTTGAAAATTTTGAAGGATGTATTGCAATTCAGCCTTGCAGATATTGCTTTATTAATCGGTGAAAAATTCGATTTTGCAGGTGATTATAGTTCCAATAATAAAAAAGTCCATTGTCCTCTGGCTGAAAATTTCCCTGCTTTGAGACAGGTTTTTGTTGCAGGTAATGAGGAGGAAATCTTAGAAACACTGGCAGCTTATTATAATGCTGCTGGTTGTGGTATCTTCTGTCAGTATTCATCTTTCCGTTGGGACAGTCGGGCTGGTATTATGGGGGTTAATATAAATCAGCCTATTGATTTCAGTGATCTGATCGGTTATGAGAGGCAAAAGGAAAAACTGATCGAAAATACTGAGGCTTTTCTGAATACCGGGAAAGCCAATAATGTGTTGTTATATGGAGATAGTGGCACCGGAAAATCTTCCTCAATAAAGGCTTTACTGAATAAATTTTATAATAGAGGATTAAGGTTGGTGGAGATTACAACTGATCAGATCAGATATCTTCCACTCTTATTGGACAGGCTGGCTAAAAGAGGCCTGCATTTTATTGTTTTTATGGACGATCTCTCCTTTGAAGATTTTGAGACCGATTATAAATATCTAAAGGCTGTTATGGAAGGCGGAATAGAAGGAAAACCGGCCAATGTTCTCTTTTATGCCACTACCAACAGGAAGAATATTATTAAAGAAAAATGGGAGGATAGAAGAGATCTTTCCGATGTAAATCAGTATGATAGCCAACAGGAAAAATTATCCCTTTCAGAACGCTTTGGTATAACCATTACTTTCCTCTCTCCTGATCAGGAGGAATATCTGGAAATAGTCAAAAGCCTGGCAGCCAGAAATAATCTTTTTATTCCAGAAGAAGTACTGGTAGAAAAGGCTTTGAAATGGGAGAAATGGCATCATGGACGTTCCGGCAGAACAGCAAAACAATTTATCGATTATTTATCAGGTACAGGAGTATAGATTTATATACCACTCTATCCAGATAGTACTAGCATTAATCTTTTATAACTCCACATAATATTAATGCTATCCTCAAGGATAGTAAAAAAATTATAAAGGAGTGACATTAATGGGTCTGGGACAAAAAAGAAATACCCTGATTAATCCTCTGGCAGCTCAGGCAATGGAGAAGTTCAAGTATGAAGTGGCTAATGAACTTGGTATTCAGATTCCCCAGAGTGGCTATTATGGAAATATGACTACCCGTGATACAGGTGCTATTGGTGGACACATGGTTAGAAAGATGATTGAAGCATACCAGAACTCTTTAGTTCAGCAATAATATAATATTATAGTTAATATTATCGTCTTCATTTATAAGCCAGGATTTCAATATCCTGGCTTAAATACTTTAAAGAACAGCTGTGATTAGCTTAATAAAAATTCCAGCAGTTATTTCTGTAACAAAGGCACTTTTTTTAACGTATCATATAGAAAAGGTATAGTTTAAGGAGGTGAAAATGTGGCTACAGACAATGCCAATTACACAGATACTAATGTAGGTAGTATTGAATTTCTTTTGTTTTTGATTTTAATACTATTGATCCTGGGAAATCAGAATACCTTTAATGCTTATTTCCAGTTATTTGACCAGGAGTTGAATAAGCTTAACCAGATTCTCGGCGCCTTCCAGTCAACAGCCAATGGTTTAAAGGGCGTTTTTGCCGGTAATAAAATAGAATAAATAAATATCCATACCACAGCAAGAATGCTGTGGTAATATTTATCTTATGGAAAATAGAGGATTTGAGGAATAATAAAAGAGCTATCAATGGAAGATAGCTCTTTTTATATCCGTGGTATAATTTCAGGTAGTAGATTTTTAAAAGCAAGGATATTTATCCGGATGTTTTTCCTGAAAATCATATAATAAGTCCAGTATTTCCCCAAAGCGTTGGAAATGGATTATTTCTCTCTGCCGGAGAAAGGCCAGGGTATCTATAACAGCCGGATCATCTGTCATATCCAGTAAATATTCATAAACAGCCCGGGCTTTTTGTTCAGCGGCCAAATCCTCAGTAATTGAGGCGATAGGATCTTCATGAGAAGCAAAAAAAGCACTCATGAATGGATTACCCGAAGAATCTTCAGGGAAATTGGCTCTTCCCCATTTGGCATAATGAGGAGCAAACCTGGTCTGTTTTATTACATCAGCAGGTACTCCGGAAACCAGTTTATAGACAAGGGTGCCTATGATTTCAAAATGGGCTAACTCCTCTGTACCAATATTATTTAAAGTAGCCTTTGCCTCTGGGATAGGCATTGTATACATCTGGGATAGGTATCTTAAAGAAGCAGATAACTCTCCATCAGGCCCGCCAAATTGTGTGACTATTAAGGCGGCTAAATCAGGATCCTTCCTCGTTACATCGGCAGGAAACTCCAGAAATTTTTTATATTCCCACATAATAATTCCTCCTTTCAACGCCTATAATCGATTTCCCATGGCCAGGGATCATTGATCCATCGCCAGGGGAGTTCAGCATCAGGGTAATTGGAATATAGAGGTCCATAGTTTTTCTGATATTCATCCACCAATCTATGGTATCTTTCCGCATTTCTATTGTGCAGTTCCAACATTTCCTGAGAATCGGGATGAGTATTTAAAAACAGGACAGCCTCTACATTGACAAAATTATGGGCCATAATATCCTTCAATAAAGGCAGGTTGATATTATCAGGCCTTCTTCTTCCTGTCATAATGACACCTCCCATAATTAATAATAGCCCCGTCTACCTGGCCTGTATGGCATGTATAATTCCGGGAACAGTGTTCCTCTTCTTAAAGCTTCTGCCGGTGGATAACTATTTTTGAAGTGCTGCCAGGGGATGTAGGCATGGGCAAGTCTCATCCTTCTACCGGGTTCCGGCATTCGCTGGCTTTCTTTTTCTGGCATAATATCTCCTCCTTCTTTAATTGATCCTAATAATCAACAGGAGTATAATATATATTATTTTAATTTGTCTTTTTTTGTGAATTTATCTCTACCTATAATTCAAATATTTCAAAAAAATAAGTGGACAAATTTTGATTAGAATGATATAATCACTTTGTTTATGGTAAAGAGGTGATGCGGATTTCAGAAAAATAAAAAAATATCTGAAAAAGGCAAAACCATTCGAAAGAAGGTGACGCAAAGCTATGGGTCTAAGGACTTTTGTCTATGATTGCCAGGCTGCCAGAGAATAGTCTATATACTATCCTATGGCTTATTTGAGTTATAGGTTTTTTTGTTTTTAGCAGGAGTCACAGTAAAAAATTTAAGTAATAACAATAAATTAGGAAAGGAAGAGAAGCATTAAAATGTTCAGGAAAATTTATTGGAAATTTTCAATTCCTATCTTACTAATTTTTCTTTTGGGCGCATTATCTATTGGTTTAAATGGATATTTTTCACAGAAAAATTATATCCTTAATTCTGTGGAAGAGGAAGCAAGACTAAAGATAGAAGAAATTATGCGAATGCTGGAAGATAAGATAGAGAGTGCCCGGGTAACAGAAGAGGCTGTAAATAGATATATGATTATGGTTGCAAAAGCTATTGCAGAGCATATGGCGGTGATTCCGGAAGAAGATTTTAATTTTACTTTAAGGAATCTGGCGAATAAATTGAACCTCCCGGAAATACATATTACAGATGAAAAGGGAGTAGTTCAATGGAGTAATCAGGCCAGTATTATTGGGTTAAATTTTAATTCCAGTGAGCAGACAAAGCCTTTTCTGGATATATTGAGTAACAGGATAGATGCACTGGCCCTGGATGCCCGAGAAAGAGGTATAGATAAAAGGTTATTTAAATATGTTGGAGTTGCGAGGGTAGATAAAAAAGGTATTGTCCAGATAGGAGTTGAACCAAAGACCCTGCAGGAATTATATGATCAAATTGATATAGTTGCATTAGCCCGGGCAGAAAAATATGGAAATAATGGTTACGTATATGTAACAGATTTAAATGGAAAGATATTAAGCCATCCTGATCGTGATCTGGTGGGAACCAATATTGATAGTTATACCTGGGGGAAACAGATTCTTGAGCGGGAGAGCGGTAGTTTTACATATCTATATGAAGGCATAGAGTTACTAAATCATTTCAGGAAATACGGAGATTATATAATTAATGTAATATTACCTACTGAAGAGTATATGACGCCTTTAAATACTTTGAAGACTACCTTTTTTACATCTTTAACAATTACTTTAATAGTTGTAACCGTAATTCTTTTAATTAATGTACGCCAGCTGGTAAAGCCGATACTAAAG
>JANWJZ010000016.1 GCA_025451675.1 Halanaerobiales bacterium
AAACCCAATACTCTCCTGTACTATCTTCAGGTGCTCCAGGTATTCTTTCTGCAGGGCCAATCCTATTCTCCCGGTACCGACACAATAGGTGGCATTATTTTTAAAAGGCCTCCCGGATGCAGGTATTTCAATCTCTTTTACCATTGTAACCTCCCCTTGCTGTGTTCTATATTATCCCGGCTTTATACCGGCAATTTTACCTGCAGATAATTGTGCTTACACTGGATGGTTCCAGTATAACCTGAAAACTATCCCCGGCGGTATAGATATCTTCATCCCGCTCGAGATTTCTGGAATAAGATGTAACATACTTTTCCCAGAGCCGGTTTTCCAGTCCGGAAATGGTAATCTGCAGGGTTTTAGGCACCAGATTCTTATTGATCATGACCAGCACAACTTCTTCTCCCTTTTTATATGCTGAGACGTAGACATTGTATGCCGGGTTCTTTGTGGCCTCAACCCGTACAAAACCCGGGCGGACAAATTTGGAAAAATGGGCCATGCAATAACCCCGTTTGCTTATGGTCCCATCGTCCTTCAGCGGGCCATAACTCCTCCTGATATACCACCAGACATAGGCCTGGAAATCTCCCTCTACCAGGGCATCATGGATATGATGGGCAACTTCCAGTGCTTCTGGCCAACGGTCTGCAGAGTTATTCTCACTATTAGGATAATATACCTCTGTCATCCAGAGTTCTTTTCCTGCTCCCTTTTCTTTAAAGAGGGGATAGGGAAAATCCCTGACATTAGTACCATACAGATGGGCTCCCAGTATATCCAGATTGGCCAGGGCTTCCGGATCATTTAAGATTGGATCCGAAAGATCTTTCCAGTATTGAAAGGATTCCGGTGCTATGATACGGCAGTCAATTAAGGGGGCATAATCCCGCAGGAAACGCACTATCTCCTCTGCTGTCCACCAGGTCCACTCATAGGCATAATCAGGCTCATTTTGAATGGAAATAGCATAAATATCTACACCATTAGCTCTCATGTAAGTGACAAAATCATTCAGATGCCTTGCATATTCAGGGTACATATCATATCTGAGCCGTTTTGCATCAAGATCATCATCCCTGTGAAAGCTCTCAGTCATATAAGCCGGCGGATCCCAGGGAGCAGCAATTACAATTGCCCCATGGTCTATGGCCGCCCTGGCCGTGTTAATCTCCCTATACCAGTTACTCTTCATTGGGTCTACATGTATCCGCAGTATTGTAAAACCCAGTTGGCCGGGCCCGTTACCAAAAGCTGTCTCCCTCTGTGCCGGTGTGAGGTCACTGATCCAGACCGGATGGTTCATCCCGCCGAAGCCGCGAATAAGCTGTTTCTCATCTGTAAGATCCACCCTGACATCAATCAAATCTGCTGCCTTTACACATAATACAAAAAAGAGGAGGCCAACTGAAAGGATTGAAACCATGCGTAAAAATTTAAATCTTCTTCTATTCATCAGATTATTACCTCCTCTTTTTATTTTTAATTATTCAATGGCAATATATCCTTGATACTGCCCTGTATTTATTTTATCTTATAATATACCTCATTCCATCTCAGTTCCTTTTTAAATTCCCTGAGATCTGTATTCTCATCTACTACCAGGAACTCTATATCTGCCATTTCAGCAAAGTCTTCCATCATCTCTGTTGTTACTACCTTACTGAAACCGGTATGGTGTGCTCCACCAGCCAGTATCCAGGCAGCTATTGCTGTCTGGAAATCAGGTAAGGGTTTCCACACTGCCCGGGCTACAGGTAATTTCGGCAGTGCCTCATCTGGCCTGACAACCTCTATCTCATTGACAATCAAACGGAACCTATTACCCATATCAACTATGGAAGCATTGATTGCCTTTCCCGGAGCAGCGTCAAATACAAGGCGGACCGGATCCTCTTTATTACCTATTGATAAAGGATGTATCTCCAGGGAGGGTGTTCCTTCTGCTATGGATGGACATACCTCCAGCATATGGGCACCCAATGTTTTTCTATTTCCCGGCTCCAGATGATAGGTATAAAACTCCATAAAGCTGGTTTCCTTGCCTCCAGCCATTACCTTCATGGCTCTTAACAGGGCAGCGGTCTTCCAGTCTCCCTCTGCACCAAAGCCATAGCCGTCAGCCATCAGCCTCTGAACAGCCAGGCCCGGTAACTGTATCATTCCATGTAAGGTTTCAAAGTTAGTGGTGAATCCTTTAAAATTACCTTCTTCCAGGAAAGCCCGCAGGCCCAATTCTATCCTGGCCCCTTCCCTCAGGGAATCATGCTTGCTGCCGCCTTCCAGAAGTTCCGGAACTATATTGTATTCTTCCTTATATTCCTTGATCAATCTATCAATAGCCTCATCGGAGACCTCATTTACATAGGCGACCAGATCACCGATCCCATAACCATTTACTGAATAGCCAAACTTGACCTCTGCTTCTACTTTATCCCCTTCGGTTACTGCTACCTCCCTCATATTGTCACCGAAGCGGGCTATCTTTGCTCCCTGGCTGTCCTGCCAGGCGGCTGCCACCCTGCACCAGCTGGCTACTTTTTCGAGGACCTCTTCATCCTGCCAGTGGCCTACTACTACTTTCCTGTTCATCCGCAGCCTGGAAACCATGAAACCAAATTCCCGGTCACCATGGGCAGCCTGGTTCAGGTTCATGAAATCCATGTCTATCTCTGACCAGGGGATATCCCTGTTGAATTGGGTATGCAGATGTAAGAGGGGTTTCTGTAACAATTTCAGGCCATTAATCCACATCTTGGCCGGGGAGAAGGTATGCATCCAGGCAATTAAACCGATACAGGATTTACTGGCATTGGCCTCCAGAGCCAGTTCCCTTATGGATGCTGTATCTGTCATTACAGGTTTATAAACTATCCTGACCGGCAGTCTGTCCCCTTCTGAAAAATACTCCACTATTTTCTTGCTGTTTTCAGCAATCTGCCGCAATGGTTCTTCACCATATAAATGCTGGCTTCCGGTTACAAACCACACTTCATAATCCTTAATATTTAACATGGGTTTTCCTCCTTTTAATTAAAAGTTTCTCTCTTTTTAGCACATAAGATTATCTCTGGCCGTAATAGGCATCCTTGCCATGTTTGCGGTAAAAATGTTTGTTCAGGATGTAATCCGGCAACTCCCTCATAAATGGATTAATACTCAGGCTGTATAAGGCCATCCTGGCCAGCTCTTCCAGCACAACGCTATTGTGGACAGCATTGGCCGGATCAGTCCCCCAGGTAAAGGGCCCATGTCCGGCCACCAGTACCCCGGGTGTATAATTGTAATCCCTATTTTTAAAGGTTTCCACTATAACCTTCCCTGTATTCAGCTCATAATCCTGTTCTACCTCTTCCCTGGTCATCATCCTGGTACAGGGTATTTCACCGTAGAAATAATCAGCATGGGTTGTCCCGTAGCAGGGAATATTCTGTCCTGACTGGGCCCAGGCGGTGGCAAAGACTGAATGGGTATGTACTACTCCCCCGATTTCCGGAAAATTCCTGTATAACTCCAGGTGGGTTGCTGTATCAGAGGAAGGATTCAGGTCCCCTTCTACCTTGTTACCTTCCAGATCCAGCACCACCATTTTATCTGCAGTCAATTCTTCATAGGGTACGCCGCTGGGCTTGATTACTACCAGGCCCTTTTCCCTGTCTATACCGCTGACATTGCCCCAGGTATAGATGACCAGGTTTCGCCGCTGTAATTCCAAATTGGCCTCCAGTACTCTTTCCTTCAATTCTTTTAACATTATTATCACCTTATCCATAAATTAATATCTATTGAATGAATTAGATTCCCTGCAAATGTGGTGTTAAATCCTCTCCCAGTTTCAGATACTTTTCATAGAGCACCTGATATTTCCTTGCCCTTTCCTCATCCGGGTAATAGGTTCTGGAATACCCGGTTGCCATCTTTTCTATACACTCTTCTATGGTGGCATAAATACCGGCTGCTACTGCAGCAAATATCCCTGCTCCCAGGGCACAGGTCTGTTCTGATGCAGCAACCTTTATGGGCATATTCAGTACATCAGCTGTTACCTGCATGACAAACTCATTTTTCTGGGAGATACCACCGGTGGCTATTACCTGCTCAATGGGCACTCCTTCATTGATAAACTGATCATTGATGGCCCGGGCACCAAAGGCAGTGGCTTCGACCAGGGCACGGAAAATAGCCGGTGCTGTAGTACCGAGATTCAGGCCTATTATGGCTCCCTTTAAGGTCTGGTCAGCAAAGGGGGTACGCCGGCCATTTAACCAGTCCAGGGCCAGGAGGCCTGTCTCCTCCATATCCAATTTCTCTGCCTCTTCAGTGAGTTTCACCAGGATTTTTTGCCTCGTCTCTTCAGCAATTTTTTCTTTCAACTCATCATCGATACCTTCCAGCTCAGGCAGAATGGATTCCAGCGGCCAGGACAATACATTCCTGAACCAGGCGTAGACATCGCCAAAGCCTGATTGCCCCGCTTCCAGGCCGACAACTCCCGGCATTACGGAGCCATCAACCTGGCCACAGATACCCCTGATTAATTTATTATCGATTACCTCATAGGGAGCAATCATAATATCACAGGTTGATGTCCCCATGATCTTGACAATTGTCTTTTCGGTGATACCGGCACCTACTGCACCCATATGGGCATCGAAGGCACCGACTGCCACGGCTATCCCTTCCGGCAGGCCCAGTTTCTCTGCCCACTCTGCTGTCAGATTCCCTGCCTTCTCGTCAGAGGTGTAGGTCTTTTCATATAACCTGTCCCTTAAACCTGCCAGTAACGGGTCCAGGCCAACGAGGAACTCCTCTGACGGTAAACCGCCCCATTCTTCATGCCACATGGCCTTATGGCCGGCAGCACAACGGCTTCTTTTCATGGTCAGAGGATCTGTATTACCTGTAAGTACTGCAGGTATCCAGTCACAGAGCTCTACCCAGGAGAAGGCTGCCTTTCTGACCTCTTCATCTATCCTTAAAATATGCAGAATCTTGGCCCAGAACCACTCGGAAGAATAGACTCCTCCTTCATATTTAGTATAATCAACTCCACCCCAGCTCCTGGCCCTTTCATTAATCTCTGCTGCTTCCTGTACTGCTGTATGGTCCTTCCACAGGATAAACATGGCATTAGGGTTTTCCCTGAATTCATCCAGTAAGGCCAGGGCTACCCCTTTTTCATTCACAGCACAGGGAGTGGAACCGGTCGTATCCACACCAATGCCTACTACATTTTCCCTTACCTCTTCTCCACACTCAGCAAGGGCAATTTTTACTGCCTCGGTCATGGAATCAAGGTAATCCTGGGGATGATGGCGGAATTGACTAATGGAAGGTATACTATATTTGCCCTCCATCCACCTTTTATAATAGGAAACACCACTGGCCAGTTCCTCTCCGGTAGCAGTATTCACTACCAGAGCCCGCACTGAATCAGAACCAAAATCTAGACCTATAACATACCTGTCCTTCACCTTTTATATCCTCCTTTGTATATTTTAAAAAAATCTATCTCCCTTTTCAGGTCGTATTTCCTTCCACAAGAGTAGGAGAAATTTTAATATCCAGAGGACTGGAATCATCACCGTTAATCCTTTTAAACAATCTCTCCATGGCGATACTGGCCATCTCTACTTTAGGAATACTCATAGTAGTCATCCTGGGAAAAGTATATGCCGCTATACTATCATCAAATCCCATTACAGCAATATCCTCCGGAATTTTCTTGCCTATTCTATTTAAGACATCAATTACTGCTGTACCCATCAGGTCATTAAAAACAAAAATAGCGTCCAACTCAGGATAGTTACGAATCAGTTTTGTAACGATATCACGGATTTCATAATTAGTAAAACCACTGGCCAGACCTACCAGGCCTTCATCATATCCCAGTCCTGCCTCCAGCAGTGCCTGGCGGTAACCACTTAGACGTATAACGGTAGTCTGACTATCTTTAACACCAATAAAAGCTATCCTGTTATATCCTTTACCCAGAAGGTATTCTACCGCCATCCGGGCTCCTTCTTTATCATCAGGCCTGACCGTATCAATTTTTCCATTAACCCTTGCTCCAGCTAATCCGACTACCGGTATATTCTGGGACAGGACATTCTCAATAAAATCTATTTCTTCTATCTCCCAGGTCAAGGTGGTGATAATCCCGGCAACCCGGTTCTCGATGAGTGAATCAAGATAATACCTGGCTCTCTCTATCTTCCCATCTGTATTACAGAGATATACCCCATAATCTTTTTCAAAAGCTATATCCTCAATGGCCTTCGCCAGTTGGGGAAAGAAAAAATTGGTAATGGAAGGAACAATATAGCCAATAGTATAATTTTCTTTCTTCGAAAGAGAACGGGCAATCCGGTTTGGTTTATAATTTAATTCCTTTATTGCTTCTTCAACTCTCCTGGTTAATTCAGCACTGACTCTTACACCGGAATTTTTATTTATAACTGCTGATACTGTAGCAACAGAAACACCAGCCAGTTTCGCTACATCACGAATAGTAGCCACGGAAAACACCACCCAGTTATCAGGTCTATCTAACCGTTTAGACTCCTCAATTATAAGAATATTATAAAGAATAATATTTGTCAACTGAAATATTAAACTGCCTCAAAATCCCTTTTCAAATACATAATAAACAGTGAAAGTATGAGCATCATTATAGGTATAATCATAGGGAATAATATTTTGAGCAAGGGATTCCTGGCCAGGAAAAATACCAGGCCCGATATCCAGCCTGCCAGCATAAGCAGTGGTATCCTGTTATTCCTGACAATCCCGATAATGACAGCCATATTGCTGATAATAAAATGTAATAAAATTGATAGCAGATTGGCCAGCAAGATGAAGATAATAAAGCTCTGTAGTCCCAGATCTAAATTGATTAGATAATACCCGGTAATTATTGAACAGTTACTTAATATAAGCTGAAATACCTCCCGTCGTAATTGCGAAATGCTCTCAATCAGGACAATATCTTTGAAGCTGAGTCCTGTACACAGGAGATTCTCATATATACCGGCATTTTTTCTGGAAACAGCCCGCAGGGCCAGGACATTGGCCTGCATATAGGTATTTATATATAGATAAAATAGGATCAGGTCCAGGCTGATACTTAAATTGATCTTCTCCAATAATATCAGCATAAAGATAGGAATAATAAACTGCATAATATTCTTCAGCATCCTGAACCCTTTTGCCCCTCTCCCATAGCGTTCTTTCTCAGCTAAATACAGGCTTATCTCCTTTATCATAAGTAAACAGCTCCCCCAATCAGCTCTTCAATACCTATTTTCCTGAACTTTCTGTAGGCAGCAAGCACTATGGCAAAAGATAAGAGGACTGCCAGGGTTATACTGACTGCCATATCAATGGAATATCCGCCAATCCGGTAGCCTAAAACCGGACCATAGGTTAATACAAGAATAACAGCAATAGCGTAAAAGGATAATTTACTCATAGCTACAGCGGGATTTACCGAAAGCATGGTGCTGCATATGTAGTTTAAGGCTATACCGCCGTTAATCAATGGTAAATATACGAGTAAAGACAGAAATCCCGCCAGGTATAACCTGCTCCAGGCGATAATTACTATAACCATCAAGGCTGCAGGGATATACAGGGATAAAAAGAGGCCCAGAGTCTTGTATAAAATCAACCTTTTCAGGGGATAACCGGTAGCCAGGATATTCTCAAGGCCGCCATTCATCCGTTCAGTAATATCCTTTGATATTGGGTAGACATAAAGCATCATCAGGGCCAGGGACATGGAGTAAACGAAAATAAAATAATAGGCTATATTCAAATCATAACCTGTCTGTTCATAGAGGGCTTTAGTACCATATCCTATAGCACAATATAATAATGAAAACAGGATTTTCAGCAGGATAAATGTTTTATTCCTGTAAATCACTTTTAGCTCTTTCATCAGGATGGCCATCTTCAATCCCTCTCTCCGGATTTCAAATAAAGGTCCTCCAGGCTTGTCTCATTTAAATCAAACTTATTATATACCCCTGCTACTTTACCTTTGCGCAATATAGCAACATCTGTACATATCTTTTCCAGCTCAGATAACTCATGGGAAGAAATAAGGACGGTCTTATCACCATTCATCACAAAGTTACTGATAAATTCCCTGAACCAGATTTTAGTTTCCACCTCCAGGCCAACTGTTGGCTCATCCAGAATGAGTAGCTCCGGATCATGGAGTATGGCCCTGGCCAGGACAAGCTTTTGCCTCATCCCTTTTGAGAGGATATGGACCTTTTCATCCCTATACTCCGTAAGGCCAACCAGCTCCAGTAAATGCTCAATCCTCTCCCTTTCATTATCTATTTTATAAATCCTGGCATACAGGGCCAGGTTCTCATAAGAGCTTAAAACAGGATAAAGGCCTGGCGAATGGAGCATAAAACCTATATCTTTCCTGATATTGTAATTATCATCATTATTATGAGTGTATATCGAGAAGGTTCCTGTAGTTGGTTTATATAGGCCCAGTAAGATACGGATCAAAGTGGTCTTGCCGGCACCATTGGGCCCAATCAGGGCAAAAATACTGCCCCTGGGGATATTCAGGTCTATATTATCCAGGACTATTCTTCCATTGAAAGTTTTGCTCAAACCTCTGGTCTCAATTATATTGGACAAGCACCTTTGCTTTTCAAGCATATTGAACTACACTCCCTTACTTAATTGGACAATATCTGTTCCTCTCAAATTAAAGTATTCGCCATTTATTCCCATAGTCCTTTTTCCGGTAATTTTATTTTAGTTTTCTGCTTCCTCTGCAGCCCCCTTATTTCTTTTATTATTTTCAATACAGTTTTTCAAATATCCAAGATAGCTAAATAATTTATCATCAAAATATGGCCTATAAAAAAATAATACCAGGAAAAATAATATGAGTAATGAAACCTCATAAAGGCCCACTGGTACTCCCCCTATATAATCTTATTTCTTTAGAAATAATAATAATCTCTCTATAAATTCTACCATTAAAGCCGCTATTCCGGCAGCCATGAGAGGGCCGACAGGAATACCACCAAAGAGGATTATACCTGTTAGAGAACCAACTATGATTCCAAGAACCAGTTGTGGGCTGCCTTCCAGCAATTTTAAGCCCATACCGTTAAATTGAGTGGCCAGGATTCCGGCTATAATTGCCACTATACACTTCCAGTTACCCAGCGTTTTTAGCAATTCATTCCTCTCAACTGGCACCAGTAACATTGGAGCCAGGATAGCCATCAGCAAAAAAACCAGACCAAGCTCAATCCCTTTTTTGCTTATAAACTCGGCAAGAGGCTTTAATTCTAGCTCCTCAATCAGGAGAAGGGAAAAAGCGGCCAGAACAATAACCCGGGAGCGGGCCAGAAGCCCGCTTATAATGATAATATATAAAAAGAAAACATGATTCATCAGGCAGTCCTCCAGCAGAATTTTTCTTTTTATATATACTTATGACATCATCCCCGGCAATAGGCCTCTGCTGGAGTCAATTCAAACTTCCTATATAAAAAATCTGCTTCAGCAGCAACCTAATTTATATTTATAGCAATGCTTCTCTCAGGCTCAGCTTAAAGGTATCACCCCGTAATCCTTTTCGCAGGGCCTCCAGGGCCATTACTTCCTCAGGCGGGATATTACCAAGACTGACATTGTTCCCCAGCTCCCTGATTAAAAAAACCTGTTGTTTCTTTAACGGTGCTTCCCAGATGATTTTCTCTCTCCTTTCTCCCACCATGGCCAGGATCCCCCTGAAGAGCTCAAGATTTATACTGCCATCAATCTCATAGATAAAGATCCCTTTACCAGACTCCCTTCCTTCGATAATGATATAGTCTACCCCGGCCTGCAAATCGGCCTCAAGTATCCTGCCTGTTTCAGCCAGGGATAAACTTTCCTTCTCATCCTTCTTACCGACTTCCGTCAGGACCAGAAAACCTGCTGACCTGGCTTTCCTGATAGCTTCTCTCCTCAAGCCGACAGGAAGGTTGATAGTACCATCTGAAATCTCCAGGGCAGAAAAGCCCAGTTCCTTCAGCCAGTTGAAATATTCCTCCATCTTATTTTGAAACAATGCTATCTCAAAAAGAGTCCCTCCTGGATAAGGGATTACGTTATAGCTCTTAATCAGTCCGATCTTTTCCTTTAAGACTTTTTCCGGATAGATTAATGAAGTACCAAAAGAGAATTTAATAAAATCAACATAAGACCAATTGAGTTCCAGGAAATCGGCTAAAGAAGCCAGGCCCATTCCCTTATCGATCACCATGGTTAAACCTGTCGAACGCGGTTTTTCTCTCCTGTCTTCCAGCGGAAATTTTAAAGTACCCACTGGTTCTCACCCCCTTCTCATATCTTATGCAACCCCCACCAAAACGTGAATGACGCAGGGATAGCACAGGGGGAAGAATGCAAAGAAACAGCCTTCTATAAAATAAAAAAAGGGACAGCCCTCCCATGCCAGTTGCAGTAAAACTGCAAATAGCACAAGGGAACCGTCCCCCCGCGACGTTTTTTTATTTGTTTCTGCTTTCCCAGTCGGCCAGGAATTTCTGTATTCCTTCGTCAGTCTTGGGATGCTTAACCATCTGTTTGAACACACCATAAGGTACTGTAGCAATATCTGCACCGGCCTTTGCTGCCTGCAGGACATGGAGTGGATGACGGATACTGGCAGCGATAATTTCTGTATCAATATCAAACCAGTTAAAGATCTCCACAATATCCCTGATTAAGTCCATGCCATCCTGGCTGATATCGTCCAATCGCCCAACAAATGGGCTCACATATGTAGCACCTGCCCTGGCAGCCAGAAGAGCCTGGTTAGCAGAGAAAACTAAAGTTACATTTGTTTTTATTCCTTCAGCAGCAAGAATGCTTGTAGCGGCTAATCCTTCTGCAGTCATTGGGATCTTTATGACAATATTATCAGCAATAGCAGCTAATTTCCTGGCTTCCTCTACCATTCCATCTGTTTCCAGGCTGATAACCTCGGCACTGATTGGGCCAGGAACCATATCGCTTATTTGTTTAATAACATCCTCAAACTCTACATTTCCTTCCTTGGCAATTAAACTGGGATTGGTTGTAACACCAGATAAGATTCCCCATTCCTTAATCTCCCTGATCTCATCTAAATTTGCAGTGTCAATAAAAAACTTCATGTTGTCCTACACTCCTTTATATATTTTTCCTGGGATTCCTTATTTATATTAAACCACAAAGAACCCCATTTGTAAACCAGGCATTATAGAAACAATCAAGATAATGGTTTTTATTGCCATGATTGGCATTATTTTTATATTGAAGTAATCTTTAGAACTCCCTTATAATAGAAACAGTTGACTTACTGATATTATTACTTTTCCCAACTTATTTACTTAGAAAGGATGCTCTCCGGTGAATCAGTTTAATAGATTTAAAAAACACATTGTGTTTTTACTCTTACTGGCAATAGCTTTGCCTTTTTTTCTATTCATGACAAGTTCCGCAGCATATGGTGCCAATCTGGACTGGATCGAAGATAAACCCTGGCTAAAAGGTATTCTTCTCTTCCTTGTATCATTTATTATAAATAGATTTGTCGGAAATATCAACTCAGATGAACAGGTCAATTCCAGCAAGGTCTATGAAGGAGAAGTCATTACCATCGAGAATAATTTTGAAAGTGAAAAAGAAGTCCTCGGTTTCTATGTAAACTGGTTAACCCCAGGAGCAAATTCATATGATTCTCTGAAAACAAACTATCAATATATTGATATGGTTGCCCCCTTCTGGTATACCCTTCAGCCAGACGGGGAAATCAGGACCCGTTATGGCGGTTTCCAGTATGAAGTAGACTCCTTTGCCCGGAATCGCAATATAAAAATCCTGCCCTTAATCAATAATAGCCAGGAAAGTAATACGATGTTGACAGATCCAGAAATAAGGGCCAGGTCTGTGTATAATATTGTTGACCTGGTACAGAAATATGACTTTGCCGGTGTCAACATCGATTTTGAAATGCTTCCACCCTGGACAAGAAACGCCTATACAGCCTTTATCAGGCAACTTTCCACAGAATTAAGGAAAATAAATAAAATGATTACCATCTCTGTATTCCCGAAAATCGATGTGCCCCTGGAATTACAGGGGGCCTATGACTATGCAGCCCTGGCCCCACTGGTTGACCGGGTCGTAATTATGGCCTATGATAAGCACTGGTCTACTGGCCCGGCCGGGCCAATAGCCCCCATAGGCTGGGTTGAAGAAAATATAAAGTATGCCCTGGAATATTTCCCGGCAGATAAAATCATACTGGGAGTAGCCAATTACGGCTATGATTGGGCTAATGGTTATGGACAGGACCTGGCTTCCAAAGAAGCCATGGAGCTGGCCAATAAAACCGGTGCAGAAATCTACTGGCATGATATCTATCAGACACCTTATTTCTATTACTGGGAAGATGGCAAAAAACATGAAGTCTGGTTTGAAAATAGCAATAGCCTGGCCTTTAAACTGGACCTGGTCAATAAATATAACCTGAGGGGCATCGGTATCTGGCGCCTGGGTAATGAAACCGCAGATTTCTGGAAAACCATTAATAATAAATTTAATAAAAGCGATTAGCTTCAGGGATAGCCATCATCCCCCCTGAAGCTATGATAACTTAACCAGGCCCCTCTTGAGGGAAACTATAACAGCCTGGGTCCTATCATCAACAGCTAACTTCTTTAAAATATTGCTGACATGGTTCTTAACAGTCTTATCACTTATATAAAGAGTTTCAGCAATACTCCGGTTGCTCATACCCTTTGCCAGTAATTCCAGAACTTCCCGCTCCCGGGCACTTAATTCTTCAAATTGATTCCCATTATTTTCCTCACAACATTCCTTACAAAATTCTTCTTCTACAAAGGAAGGGAAAACCTTCTCTCCCTTGACAACCCTTTCAATGGCTTCCTTTAATTCCTCAGGTTTTATATCTTTTTGCACATAACCTTCAGCTCCAGCCTTAGCAACCTCATATACATATTCTTCCCCATCATGGATGGTTAAAACAAGAATCTTTACATCAGGAGCAATTTCTTTAATCCTCCCGATAGTAGTAATTCCATCCATCCTGGGCATATTTAAATCCAGAAGGACCAGATCCGGGGATAATTCCCTGACCTTATTTACTGTTTCAATTCCATCACCTGCTTCTCCCACTATCTCAATATTGTCATACAGCTCCAATAATTTACAGATTCCTTCGCGAACCAGGTCATGGTCATCTGCTACTAATACTCTGGTTTTCATGTATCCTCACTCCCTTTTAGTGGTAGTATTACTTTTATGATTGTTCCCCGTTTGGGTCTTGATTCAATATTTATCCTTCCTCCCAGCAAAGTACATCTTTCCTTCATACTGGCCAGCCCATATTTCTCTCCATTTATCTCAACGGGATCAAAACCAATCCCATCATCAATGATAAGAAGGTTAATATTATCTAAACCGTATTCCAGTCTTACCTTACCACTTCTGGCCCTGGCGTGTTTAAAGATATTATTTAATGCTTCCTGGACAATCCTGAAGATGGTAACTTCATAAGTATTACTCAGGCGCTTCTGATTACCTATAATAGTAAAGTTTATTTCGATACCTGTTTCTTTGACAAATTTGTCTATATAACGGGCCAGGGTAGGAATTAAACCCAGATCATCGAGAGACATGGGACGGAGATCATAGATAATTTTTCTTATATCCTGGATACTTGAACGGACTAAAGACTTTAATTCTGTTAACTCTGCTTTAGCCTTGTTTATATCTTTATCAAGTAAATTTTCAATCAATTCAACCCGGAAAACGAGATTGGCGATAGACTGGGCAGGGCCATCGTGGATCTCCCTGGCAACTTTCCTCCGCTCCTCTTCCTGAATCTGGATTACCTTAATGGCCAGCTTTTGTTTTTCCTTCAAATCATCATATTCTTCGCTTAAATATCCTATTTCGCCGGCCAGGAAATCCTTAATCACTGAAACCCGGGATATAAGCTGCTCGGCCTTGGCAATGGTTTTTTCGAGACTGATCAACCTTTTCTCCAGATCCCTTCGCCGGGCTTTGTACTGTTCTTCTTTCTCCCTCAGAACAGCGATCTTTATTGCTGTTCCCTCTGCCTCCTCGTAGGCTTCCTTTATATCTGCCTCAGTATATTTATGAAAATCCCTGCTCACTTCCATCAAACGTATTCTGGCCTGCCGGTTCAAACGTTCCAGATGATCCAGGTCCCTGATAATATTGACTATCTTTTTATGGACCTCTTCCAATTCAATCTTAATGTTATCATACTCATTTCTGGAGGACTCCCCTATGGCAAAAATATCCCTTTTACTATCCTCCAGCACTTCTATTGTCTTTTCCAGTATTTCCTCCAACGAATTTCCCCTGCGCAAGAAGAACACCTCTTATAGTTAGCTTTCAACGAATACTATTCTACACTTGATACATTAAAACCTGCCGGGATCTAATCATATTTTCCGGAAGAAATTCCACTATTATAACCAAGTGAAGAAGAAATCAACATGGAATATTTAAGTACGGTAGAAGTTAAACTTTTTACCCTTTCCTCTGTCATCCTATTAGTAGGACCAGCTATACTGAAGGCCGCAATTACATCCCCGGTATAATCAAAGATAGGGCCTCCAATACACCTGATTCCTGGTTCCTGTTCCTCATCATCAATGGCGTATCCCTGTCTCCTTACAAGAGTCAAATGCTCTGCCAGTAATTCCTTATCAACAATGGTATTACTGGTATGCTTTTTCAAATCTCCTTCTGCATAAAATTCATGGATATCCACATCTTTATAAGCCAGCAATACCTTACCCAGGCTTGTACAATATGCATCTACCCGGCTGCCTATCTCTGAATGCATCCTGATAATTTCACTGGTCTCTTCCTTGTCTATATAAACTACATCTTTATGGTCCAGAATACCTAAATGGATCGTTTCCCTGGTTTCCTGTTGGAGCCCCACCAGAAATGGTTTAACCCGTTTTCTCAAATCCATTTTATTTAAAACTCTACCTGCTATCTCAAATAGTTTCAGGCCAACCTTATAACGGCCATTCTCATCCTGTTCTGCATAACCCCTGTAAAGCAAAGTAGCCAGCAGCCGGTGGACTGTACTTTTATGTAAGGCAAGTCTTTCACTCAATTCTGTAACCTTCAAACTCTCTCCGCTTCCGGCCAATTCCTCTATAATATCAAGGGCCCTATCCAGTGACTGCACATATTGTCTGGGCTTTTTATCCATCCCCTCTCGTCCCCCATCTCTATTTCCTGCATTTTTTAATAAATTCTCTAAAGATATTATAATTCTCCCAACTGCTCTTCCATAAACTCTCCGGATGCCATTGTACTCCCAGCACAAAAGCACCCTGTTTTTTCTCAATGGCCTCGATGACCCCATCGGCACTATAAGCTACCACCTTAAAGAAGGGGCTAACCTCTTTAATTGCCTGGTGGTGTATACTATTTACCTTAATAAACTCCTGCTGGACTATCCTGTATAGATGGGAATTACGTTTAATCCTGACCCGGTGGGTTGGATACCAGCGGGGAGCCTCCTGCACATGTTTTAATACAGCTGCCTTTTGCCTGTATAAATCCTGATATAAGCTTCCTCCCAGGGCAAGATTCAATACCTGGCAACCTTTGCAGATTCCCAGGATATTTAAACCTCTTTCAAAGGCTTTTCTCACCAGTCCTAACTCAAAATCGTCTCTCAAAGGATCCAGCCTGCCATTCTCCGGCAGGGGATCTTCCCCGTATAATAATGGATCAATATCTCCCCCGCCAGTCAATAGGAGCCCATCTATTCTGGCCAGATATTCAGTAACGATTTCATGGTCAGCAACAACCGGCAGCAATACTGGCAAGCCCCCGGCAGCTATTACTGCTTCTACATAATGGCGTCTTAAACGGAGCTCCTTTTCCCGGTCATCATGATTTGTAGTAATCCCGATAAGCGGTCTCCCCATTTTCCTTCCCTGCCCATAGGTATCTGCTCAGTTTATATCTTCCAATTATAATATATTACAGGACCTCTTTAAAATATGTTAAATATCCAGGCTTACGGAAAGAGCTTTATTATCCAAAAATAGAGTATTGCAGGATGAATGCTGCAAAGACAATAGATACCATGGACATCAGCTTTATTAAAATATTGATGGAGGGACCTGCAGTATCTTTAAAGGGATCACCGACTGTATCACCTATTACTGCCGCCTTATGGCTCTCAGAACCTTTCCCACCAAAATGCCCAACCTCCACATATTTTTTGGCATTATCCCAGGCTCCGCCGGAATTGGCCATCATAATGGCCAGGATAAACCCGGTCAGGGTAGACCCTGCCAGCAGACCAATAACAGCATTAATCCCCAATAGTAACCCGGCTAATAAAGGAGCAATAAGCCCCAGTAAAGTTGGTAAAATCATCTCCCTCTGGGCACTACGGGTACAGATATCCACACAGCTGGCATAATCAGGATCCCCTCTTCCCTCCAGGATACCGGGGATCTCTTTAAATTGCCGGCGGACTTCCTGCACTATATCCTGGGCTGCCGTGCCCACTGCATTCATGGTCATGGCGGCAAATATAAAGGGGAGTACTGAGCCAATAAACACACCAATCAATACAGGCGGATTTATAATAGACAGGGAGAAATCGAATCCAGCCGGAGCAAGGGCTTCCACCTGAGCTTTATAGGCGCCGATAAGGGCAAGGGAAGTCAAGGCTGCTGAACCTATGGCAAAACCTTTACCTGTAGCAGCAGTGGTATTCCCAAGGGAATCCAGGGTATCGGTCCTCTCCCTTACTTCTGCAGGTAAATTGGCCATTTCAGCAATTCCACCGGCATTGTCGGCAACTGGCCCATAAGCATCTGTAGCCAGGGTAATCCCCAGTGTACTTAAAAGCCCTACAGCTGC
>JANWJZ010000017.1 GCA_025451675.1 Halanaerobiales bacterium
GCCGGAGTTTATTATAAAAGTTTATAAGTTTAGTTTGTGTTCCCCGATAGCTCAGTCGGTAGAGCAGATGGCTGTTAACCATCGAGTCGCAGGTTCGAGTCCTGCTCGGGGAGCCATTTTTTTATTTGTAGATAAAGATACATTTTTTTTTATTTAATTGAAATTTTAATATTTTATGCAGGAATCAGGTAATTATTCTAGAATTTATATAAAAGAACTTACTATAGAAAATAATTAAAGGGGAGCTGTAAATGAAAAAAAAGCTGATGAGCCTCCTGTTATTGGCACTGGTAATGACTTGTACCATTCCAGTTATAGGAGCAGAAGGACAAATCGCTGTTATTGTAAATGGAACTGAGGTTACTGTAGCTGAAGTTGATCAGGCAATTGATCTAAATGGTTTAATAAATACATTATATCAGGTTGATCAACAGTTTTTACAGGTATTATTGTCAACTGAAGCAGGTACAGCATTATTGAATGAGTACAGGAAAACCTATCTGGAAGATATTATAATGCGCAAGCTGATGGAAGAGGAAGTGGTTAAGAAAAATATTACCCTGACTGATGAACAGAAAGATGAGATTTTTAATGAGCATTATCAGTACTTCCTGTCCCAGAATCAACTTACTGAAGAGCAGTTTGCGAGTATCCTAACCATGCAGGGTATAGGCAGCCTTGCTGATTATAAGAAATTATTTATGGAACAAAATGAAATGCTTTTACTGATCAATGAATTGCAGAATAGCATTGTTAATTCAGTAGAGGTTTCTGATGCCGAGATAGAGAAATACTATAATGAAAATAAGGATAGATTTACAGTAGAGGAACAGGTTGAGGCCAGCCATATCCTGGTGGAAGATGAAGAAACCGCAAAGGAGATACTGAATAAATTAAATAATGGGTCAGATTTTGCGGAACTGGCAAAAGAGTATTCCCTGGATGGTTCAGCCACCAGAGGAGGAAATTTAGGTTTCTTCCCCAGAGGCAGGATGGTAAAACCCTTCGAGGAAGCAGCCTTTGCCTTGCAGGTTGGAGAAATCAGTGAACCTGTAAAAACTGATTTTGGTTATCATATAATAAAGGTAACTGACAGGCAGGAAGCAAAAACCTTAAGCCTTGAAGAGAGTAAAGAAGACATCCGGAGTACCCTCTTATATCAGAAACAAATGGAAACATTAAGGACTTATTTAATGGAACTGAGAGAGAATGCTGAAGTAGAGATTTTATTATAAATTTAATAGAGAAAAGCACCCTGGCTTTTTGGCCAGGGTTTTCTTGTGGGAAGGGATCTTTTATTTTTTTTATATTACCCGGAAATATCTTTTTTATACAGGTAAATGTTATTATTTGCTATGAAAATATTTAAGATTCAATGCAGGAATATTTTATATTGCAGAGAATATATATAAGTGATTAATGCATAATATACAAATTCCGCATTGAAGGATTAATTAAAAGGCAGCTAAAGGGAAAGGCAATTATACAGGTATTTATATTTTTTTATTTTATTAACGACATTCAGGCTTGAAAAATTATGCATGTAGAAACGGGAGGTAATGAGATGAATTTTAAAAAGAATTTACTTTTAATCATTAGTGTTTTGTTGGTGGTCTTATCAGCCAATGTGGTAATGGCAAAGACATATATAGTGGGAACCAGTGCCGATTTCCCGCCCTTTGAGTATGTAGAAGAAGGTGAGTATGTAGGTTTTGATATTGAATTAATTAAAGAGATTGGTAAATTAAAGGGTTTTGAGGTAGAAGTAAAGGATTTGAGCTTTGATTCCCTGATTCCGGCCTTGAAAACAGGGAATATAGATATTATCATAGCTGCCATGACCATAACTGAAGAAAGACAACAGGTAGTTGATTTGTCAATACCCTATTATTCAGCCAACCAATCAGTAATTGTCCGGGAAGATTCCGATAAAAATATGACTGTCCTCTTTGGCAATCATAATATTGGTGTTCAGACCGGTACTACTGGTGACCTCTGGGTTACAGAAAATTTAAAGGATACAGGAATTCTTAAAGGACAGGTTAAGCGTTATGATACCTTTGTTTATGTAATAAATGATTTGATTAATGGCAATATCGATGCTGTCGTACTGGATACTCCTGTTGCGAAAAGATATAGCCAGCTCAGGCCGGTTACTATTGTAGCAGAGATTTTTACCGGTGAAGAGTATGGTATTGCAGTGGATAAAGGTAATACTGAACTCCTTAAATTAATCAATGAAGGCATTGAAGAACTCATAGAGAATGGAACAATGGATAAACTGATTGATAAATATTTTTAGGGATAACAGGCTAGTTACTTTATAGATATTTTGTATTTAAGAATATCCAAAACTTATTCCTTAAAGTTTATTAAAGTTTATTCTCTATAAAAAGGTTTAAAGTATTATTACTTTAAACCGATTTTTTCTGTTTAGATTTTAAATTCTAGGAGCATAAAGTATATTTACTGGAGAGGGTGTTTTGTCATAGATAAGATTAAAGTAATTCAACAGGCCTTGCCATATTTACTGCAAGGAACTCTTGTTACAGTTAAATTAGCCAGTATCAGTTTATTACTTGGTTTCTGCCTGGGATTACCCATGGCCTTTGGCCAGGTTTATGGTAATAGAGTAATCAGGGGAATAATCTCTGTATATGAGCGGGTGGTCCGTAGTATTCCCCTGTTGGTTATCCTTTTCCTTATCTTTTACGGCCTGCCGGCAGCGGGGATCAGGATACCAGCCTTTACCTCATCAATACTGGCTCTGGGATTGCGGGGAGCTGCCTATCAATCCCAGATATATAGGGGGGCCATTCTATCGGTCAGTGGAAGCCAGATGAAGGCTGCCCTTTCCCTGGGCATGAATAGGTTTACTGCCTTTATCTATGTTATCCTTCCTCAGGCAGTAAGGGCTGCTATACCGCCGATAGGTAATGAAGCGGCAATTGTCTTAAAGGATACTTCCACAGTCTATGCTATCGGTGTCAGTGAATTATTGAGGCAGGGCCATTATTTTATCAGTACTGGTAGCGATCCC
This sequence comes from Halanaerobiales bacterium, assembly GCA_025451675.1. Lineage (GTDB taxonomy): Bacteria > Bacillota > Halanaerobiia > Halanaerobiales > DTU029 > DTU029. Next base: position 3,041 of record JANWJZ010000017.1, read on the forward strand.
ATGACTATTTATTTAACAGTGGCCTTTATTTATCTTGTTATGACCATTTTCATTAAGGCTTTATTGGCCCTATTTGAGAGAAAGTACAGGATACCAGGACTTGGAATAGAGGGTGAAATTTAGTGAGCAAACATCTTTTAAGGGTTGAAAATGTATATAAGAGATTTGGAGATAATGAAGTATTAAAGGGTATTTCCTTTCAGTTGGATAAGGGAGAGACCAAGGTAATAGTGGGTCCGAGCGGGACTGGCAAGAGTACCATATTGAGCCTTATCAATATGCTGGTTACCCCTGATGAGGGACATATTTATCTGGAGGATATTGATATTACCAGGACCAGGGATATCCATAAGGTAAGGCAGAATATAGGTTTTGTTTTCCAGGATTTCGGCCTCTTTAACCACCTGACGGCAAAAGGTAATGTGATGATTGGACTGACAAAGGTAAAAAAGATGAAGAAAAAAGAGGCGGAAGAGATTGCCATGGAAGAGTTGAGACGGGTAGGGCTGGAGAATTTTGCTGACCATTATCCTGCCCAGTTGTCTGGCGGCCAGAAGCAGAGGGTCGGTATTGCCCGGGCCCTGGCCATGCGGCCAAAACTCATTTTATTTGATGAACCTACCTCGGCCCTGGACCCTGAATTGACGGGAGAGGTATTAAATGTTATGAGAAAATTGGCCAATGAAGGAATGACCATGCTGATTGTTACCCATGAGATGGGTTTTGCCCGTACTGTAGCAGATGAGTTGATTTTCATGGAAGATGGAGTAATACTGGAACAGGGGCCACCGGAAAAACTGTTTACCAGTCCGGAACATCCCAGGACCAGGGAATTCCTCTTTAAATTAACGGATTTATATAATGAAGGTGAAAGATGATGTTTCTGAGTTCATTGCTGGAAGGTTTACAGAAGAATTTTACCATCTTTCTGGCCAATTATCCTGCTTTATTACGGGGTCTGGCGGTGACTATCTATTTAACCATCATTACCAGTATCGCGGGTATAATACTGGGTACATTGCTGGCTTTGGGAAAGGTATATGGTAATAAGTTCATTTCCGGTATAGTTACTGCATTCATAGGTTTAATCCAGGGGACTCCCCTGCTGGTACAGCTTTTTGTAGTATATTATGGTTTACCGGTATATGGGATAAGGTTAACACCCATTGCTGCTGCCCTGATCAGTTTTACCATAAATAGCGGAGCCTATCAGGCAGAATATTTACGTGGTTCCATACAATCGGTCAGCTCTGGACAATTAAAGGCAGCCTTATCCCTGGGTATGACCAGGTGGCAGGGAATATTTTATGTTATCCTGCCCCAGGCCCTGAGGAGGGTTATTCCTTCCTGGACCAACGAGTTTATTTATCTCTTGAAATATACTTCACTGGCCTATATCATCACTGTTCCGGAGTTGATGGGGGAGGCCAAGATTATTGCCAGCAGGAACTATGAATTTTTTAAAACATATCTGCTGGTGGCCTTTATCTATCTGATTTTAGTACTTGTCTTTACCCGCCTATTCAGAAGGATAGAGAAAAGGTTTGCCATACCTGGTTTTGAATTGAAGAGATAAAGATATAAGTATGAGAAAATTGAATAACTGGATTGTATATCATTACTGGGGGTGCCATTTGGCTGATGGCCATCTGGCTGAGATTATACCCTTATCACCTGATCCAGATAATGCTGGCGTAGGGAAGTAATGGGCTGATGGTATATTATAAACCATTGATTCTTCTATGTCAGTATAGGGGATCAATGGTTTTTATTTTTTATAAATAAAGATTTATTAAAGTAGGGAGGCAGAGGAAGATGAAAAGTGAAACCTGTTTAAACACTGACCTGTATTGCATTACGGCAGAGAAGCTTTCAAGGGGCAGGAGTAATATCCAGGTAGTCAGGGAAATGTTGGCAGCAGGAATCAGAATAATTCAATACCGGGAAAAGGAGAAGAGTATGATGGCCAGATATCAGGAATGCGAGGAAATACGCAAGTTAACCAGGGAATATGGAGCTACCTTTATTATCAATGATCATGTGGATCTGGCCCTGGCTGTTGAAGCTGATGGGGTACATATCGGCCAGGAGGATTTGCCCATCGAGGTGGTAAGAAGCCTGGCTGGGGATGAGTTGCTCATCGGTGTTTCTACCCATTCGCCGGAAGAGGCGGAGGATGCTGTAAGGAGGGGCGCTGATTACATTGCTATCGGGCCCATCTTCCGCACTACTACAAAGGAAAATGCCGGTGAACCTGTCGGCCTGGAATACCTGGAATATGTAGCAAAGAATGTTGATATCCCCTTAGTGGCCATTGGCGGTATTACAGAAGAGAATATCCTGGATGTTTATAGGGCAGGTGCCAGGTGTATCAGCCTTGTTTCGGAGATAGTAGGGGCAGAGGATATAGGGGCGAAGATAGCCAGTTTAAGGCGGAAACTGGGGATGGCTACAGAGTAGGAAGAGGCCAGGGTCTATTTACTGGCTTAATATTATGTTGGCTGGTAATAAGAAGAGAGGGAAGGGATGCGGATATGAATATGAAAATCTCAAGCAGGAAAATGGCCCTGACCGGCCTTTTTATAGCACTGGAAGTCTTATTATCAGGCACTTCCATTCCAGTGGGTCCAAGCAGGGTAATGCCTTTACAGCATACCCTGAATGCTGTCTGTGGTATTTTATTGGGGCCATGGTATGCAGCCCTGGCAGGCCTTTTCACTGCTGTTATCAGGGTGTCACTGGGTACTGGAACAATTTTTGCCTTTCCCGGCAGCATATTTGGCGGCCTGGTAGTGGGCTGCTTTTACAGGTTCTTCAAAAGGGATGAGGCTGCTTTTGCAGAGCCTCTGGGTACAGCTTTAATCGGTGGAGTGCTCAGCGGGCTGGTGTTTGCACCTGCCATAGGTACGACAGGCAGTACCTGGTACTTTGTATATATCTTTGCCCTGAGCAGCGTACCGGGTGCTATTCTTGGATTTTTCCTTATAAAGCTGCTCAGAAAAATACTACCGGAAAAATTATGGGAGGGATTATGATGTTCAGGAAAGCTTTGACCATAGCCGGTTCAGACTCCGGCGGAGGAGCAGGTATCCAGGCCGATTTAAAGACTTTTTCGGCCCTGGGTGTGTATGGCCTGAGTGTGATTACAGCAGTTACTGCCCAGAATACCAGAGGGGTCCTGGCAGTGGACGATATCTCAGCGGAAGTGGTGGCAAAACAGCTTGATGCTGTTTTCAGTGATATTAAGGTTGATGCCGTAAAGATAGGGATGGTGTCAAGGGCGGAAACCATCAAGGTTATAGCAGAGGGGCTAAAGAAATGGGCGGTGAAAAAGATAGTCCTTGACCCGGTTATGGTTGCGGAGACTGGCAGCCTGCTGCTGGATAAGGAAGCTGTTTCTGTACTGGTAGAATATCTATTTCCCCTGGCCGATATCATAACACCAAATCTATATGAAGTATCTGTCCTCCTGAAGAGGGAAATCAATACAGTGGAAGAGATGGAAGAAGCGGCCCATGAACTCTATAGTCTGGGTTCCAGATCAGTCTTAATTAAAGGCGGGCATCTGGGGAAAGTTACAGGTAATACAGGTGAGGATAGAAAAAGTTACAGTGATGCTAAAGCAATAGACATTTTTTATGACGGCAGGAATTTAAAAAGATATGAGGCAGAAAGGATTGAGACCCGGAATACCCATGGAACAGGATGTACCTATTCTTCAGCCATTGCTGCCTATCTGGCTCTGGGTTTGGAGCTGGAAGAAGCTATAGCGAAAGCCAAAGCCTATATTACAGAAGCTATAAGGCATGGCCTGGATATCGGCCACGGCCCCGGGCCTGTAAACCACTTTTATCAATTCTGGCTTTGATTGGCTATTTCTCCTATCCTGCTTAAGAGAATGGGGATACCTGGGCAGGAATATTTGAGAAGGGAGTGGGGAGATTGAGGAAAGATTTCCTGATTAACGGGATTATAGAAAATTATGAGAGGTTAAAGAAGGAGAGCCCATTGATTCAGCAGATTACCAACTTTGTTTCCATACATGAACAGGCCAATATTACCCTGGCTGCCGGAGCCAGGCCCATCATGGCAGATTGTCCTGTAGAATTTGATGATATTATTGCCCAGGCTGATGCCCTTTTGTTGAATATAGGGACCATCAATGACAAGCGCAGAGATGCCATCCTGCAGGCTAATGAAACTGCCCGGAAATATAAAGTACCAGTGGTCCTGGATCCGGTGGGAGTGGGGGCAAGTTCTTATGTAAGGGAACTGGCGTTGGAATTATTGGAGTCCGGTAATATAAGTATTGTGAAGGGCAATGCCGGTGAGATATTCTCTTTAGTCGGTATCCAGCTCAGTGAGGGGGTATCCGGTGTGGATTATGTGGGGGAGGATATAATGGAACTTCCTGCTGAAGAACTGAAAAAACTGCCGGAGTTCTCCAGGAAATATGGCCTGGTTACTGTAATAACCGGGGAAAAGGATTTGCTGATAGATAGTGAGAACCAGCTCCTGTGTTCCAATGGTGTTCCCCTATTGGCGGGAATTACAGGAAGCGGCTGTATGGCAGGTTCATTGCTTGCCTCTTACCTGGCTATCTGTGCTGACCCATTGCTTGCCGCCCTGACCGGGATAAGTATCCTGTGTATTAGTGCGGAACTGGCAGCCAGGGAAGCCTCCGGCCCTGGTTCTTTCCGTATCTTGCTTCACGACCGGCTTGCCAGCCTGGAAGCTGATGAGATACGGGAAAGGCTTAAATTTGAATTTATTGAACTGGCATGAACAAAGAAGCTGTTTCAGCAGCTTCTTTGTTCTATTTGAGTGATTTGCATAAAAATGAATATTTAATTAACCTGTTCTGTAATCAATTTTTCAGTTTCCTGAACAGCAGAGAAGATGTCCCCAATGGTTTGCATATGATAGGCAATGCTAGAGGCGAATTCTTCAGAAGAAGCAGCAGTTTCCTGGGATAAAGCTGCAGTATTATTGATGAGATAGAAAACCTCATCCTTATCGTTTTTCATTTTATCCAGGGAATCATTGACAGCCCTTATTTCTTTACTTATTGCATTGATGGAGTTTGCTATCTCATTGAAGGCCTGGCTGGTATTATCAATAGCGCTGCTTTCTTCATTGATTGAGGACTTTAGTTCCTCTATTTTTTCTCTGATGAGCTGGTAGTGTTGATTGATTTCTTCCAGTGAACCCCTGATATCTGCAGTATATTGTTCTGTCTGGCTGGCCATTTCTTTAAATTCATTGGCAACAACCATGAAGCCCCTGCCACTGACACCTGCTCTGGAAGCCTCTATAGATGCATTTAGAGCCAGTAAATTGGTCTGTTTTCCTATATTGTTGATGATATTTATAAAATCATTTATGTTGCTTAAAATGTTTGTAAAATTATGGAAGGCATTGAATATCTCATCAAAGACAGCAGAAGTTGTTTTAAATTTCCCCTGTAAATGCTGGATAGATTCCAGCCCGGAGTTACTTAATGCATTAATATCCTCAGTGCTGCTCATAATATTACTATAGTTATCATAAATATTATCCATATAATTGGAGAGTTCATTTATCTTGTTCGATATTACCTGCAGTTCTTCTGCCTGTTCATTTACTGGTTCTGAAATATCATCCAGTGTGTGAAATATAGTACCAATTTCCTGATAGCTTTTTTCTGATAAAGAATAAACCTTATCAAAGCTTTCTTTAATCTTTTGATAGCTTATCTGAGGAGCCTCCGCTTCTTCTACCTCAGCTTCCTGTACTTCCCGGGTTTCCTGTGTCCTCAGAATCTTCTTTCCGTAAAATCCCTTGTATAAATATATGGTGCTTAAGCTGCATAAATATCCAATAATCATTAATGGAATAACGGAAAATCTGGGATAAAATATTTTGATGATTGTAGCTATAATTGCAGTAATAATGGTCAAAAAAACAGGAATTAGAAACCAGGGTTTTTTGATAAAGGCTCTAATCTTTTTAGGAAAATTCACTCCAATATTACCTCCCTCGTATAGCACTTAATCTTTAATGTTTTATGTAACTAATTATAGGCCGAGGGACTTTAACCATTCCAATGCTTCTTCCTCAGTTTGAAAATGTTGTGTTACTAACTGTTCGGCAGATGAGATATCATGGTGTCTCTGAGCCTGGGCCTTGATGGCAACCTTCCTTCCTACTACAAAAGCGATAGCAACACAGCCATTTTTCTGAAACTCAGAATGATATTTGGCAAATTCCTCTGATGTTTTAGGGTCAGTGATAGGGTCCATATTATAGATTAAGCCCATAAAACCCCATTTTTGTCCTTTGAAATTTTCTGCCATTTTTAAAATATTTTCCCGGTTATTTATTGTATATTCCGGTGTCCAGCTTCCATATGGTTCTGACTTAATGATGTTAGTGCCTGGAACAATAGTATTCGTACAGCTGGGTTCACGCATCGATTTCACCTCACTTTCCTACCAGAAAATTTCTTTTATTATTATTTTTCTGCAAAAATGAAAAATATCCTTTTTTTATATAAAAATAGACGATTAACTACAATTTTTGCAAAAAATATAGTGGCCCCTTTAGCCACCTATTTATCCCCCCAGGGTAATATCCTGTTGGCTGTACCATTCCAGGGCTTCATAGAGATGCTCTTCCTTAAAATCAGGCCAATAGTCATTTATGACATAGAAGTCAGAGTAAATGGATTGCACCGGTAAGAAACCGCTGAGTCTCCTCCTTCCGCCCCAGCGGATAATCAGATCTATACGGGAGACATCATTTGAACAGATATATTTCTGTATCTGGTTTTTGTTCCTTGCCCTGTAAAGATTGAGTAAATCCCAGTGCCAGCCATAGTTGACCAGGAAATTGACCTTGATACCCCCTTTACCGAAGGTTTTTCTCCTGGTATAGGGTAATAACTCAACGGGAAACATGGGGGAATCAGTATTACCGATAACCCGTAGTTCTGCATCTTCCCGGGAAATCATCTTTACTGCCTCAATACAGGCCTGCACAAAGGCTAGATATTGTTCCTTAGGCCTTTTGGTATTATCTGTGGTGAAGCCATAATAGGTCAGTTCCTTTACCCCCAGCTTCCTGCACAATCTAAATAATCTGAGGCCTGGTTCCAGGCCCCGGGCATAGCCCTCTTCCTTAGTCAGGCCATTGGCTACTGCCCATCTACGGTTACCATCGGGGATTATACCGATGTGGTGGGGAATCCTCATCCTGTTTCACTGCCTTTCTTTTATTCTTTGGTTTTTATGCAGTTTCGAAAAATGATTTTCATGTGTTTATTTTTTCCAGATATATTATGGATTATTACGGAGGATTTTATTTATTAAATGGTTTTACCCTTAAAATAGTAGAAAAAGGAAAAGCCCTTCTTGCATTTTCTGTTGGTTTATAATATAATAATCTATAAAATCAATACAAAAATGACGATGAACAGGAAAAGTAGGTATATGCCTATGTTACAGAGAGCCGGTGGTTGCTGGAAACCGGCCATAGGGTATATCGAATCCGCCTGGGAGTTATATAGGAAAACCCTTTTTACAGGGGTTAACTATATTCGGCAGGTCCGTTATCACTGAAAGAGTGGCCTCTTCATTTATGACCATGGAAACCATGGGATTATAACCATGGGCCCGATTAATTAAGAGGCCAGAAGGGTGGCACCACGGGAATAATACTCTCGTCCCTTTTACAGGGAGGAGAGTTTTTTAATTTATGGAATGAAAAAACAGAAATGGGAGGGATAATAGATGCTGGATTTGCGTTTTGTCAGGGAAAATATTGAACTGGTTGAAGAGTCTTTGAGGAAGAGGGGCAATGAGCTTTCCCTGGATAAATTCCGGGAAATGGAAGAGGAGAGAAGAAGGATACTTACTGATGTTGAAAAGCTAAAACACAGGAGGAATGTAGTCTCTGACCAGATAGGGGAATTGAAGAGAAAAGGGGAAGATACCGGGGAGATTATTGCCGAGATGAAGGAACTCTCCGGAAAGATAAAGGAATATGATGAAAGGTTAAAAGAACTGGAGAATAATATCAACGATATACTGCTGGTTATTCCCAATATACCCCATGAGAGTGTGCCTGTTGGCAGCACTGATCAGGATAATGAAGAGGTTTTCCGCTGGGGAGAACCCAGGAACTTCTCCTTTACCCCTAAGGCCCACTGGGAATTGGGTGAAGGGCTGGACATCCTGGATTTTGGCCGGGCGGCCAAAGTTACCGGAGCCAGGTTTACTTTCCTGAAGAATGCCGGTGCCCGGCTGGAAAGAAGCCTTGTCAATTTCATGCTGGATTTACATGTTGAAAAACATGGTTATAGGGAGGTTTTTCCACCTTTCCTGGTCAATGCAGCCAGTGCAACGGGAACAGGCCAATTACCCAAATTTGCAGAAGATATGTTTAAGTTAGAGGGGTTGGATTATTACCTTATCCCAACAGCAGAAGTGCCGGTGACCAATCTCTACCGGGAGGAGATCCTGGCAGAAAAGGATCTGCCTATCTATCATGTGGCCTACAGTGCCTGTTTCCGGGCTGAGGCAGGTTCCCATGGCCGGGATACCAGGGGGATTATCAGGCAGCATCAGTTCAATAAAGTTGAGCTGGTCAAATTCGTCAAACCGGAAGATTCCTACGCGGAATTGGAAAAATTGACTGCCGATGCTGAAGAAGTATTACAGTTATTGGGGTTACCATATAGGAAGGTAGTACTCTGTACAGGAGATCTGGGCTTTTCATCTGCCAAGACCTATGACCTGGAGGTCTGGCTGCCAGCCTATAATGATTATAGGGAGATATCATCCTGCAGTAATTTTGAGGATTTCCAGGCCAGAAGGGCCGGCATCAAATACCGGCGGGAGGAAGACGGCCGGGTAGAATTTGTCCATACCCTGAATGGTTCAGGCCTGGCCATAGGCAGGACCCTGGCAGCTATAATGGAGAATTACCAGAATGAAGATGGCAGTATTACAGTCCCCGAGGTCCTGAGGCCATATATGGGTATAGATGTAATCAGGTAAAAAAATAAAAAAAGGTGTTTTTCATTTTATGTAGAATAGAATAACTAAAACGGTACAGGAGTTGCCACCCCGAGGGGAAGGCACTCCTGTTTGTTATGAAAATAGTGGTAGATAAGCGGGAATAGAGAATTTTAAATTTTTAGACAAGGAGGAAAAGAAGGTGTTTTTTAAATTTAAAGAAAAGTTTTTCTTTAGCTCACTTAAGTGGCGGATCAGCCTTGTCCTTATCCTGATATTAACGATAGTCCTTGTTTCTTTAGGAATCACTATTTTCCATTACGCTTCCGGAATAGTAAAGGAACAGGTGAATGAGAAGATCCGACTGGTCAGCAACAATTATAAAGACAGTGTAAATAACCTGATCGCTAATATTGATGAACAACTGGAGCGTATTGTAACAGATGATATAGTTTATTATTACTTTGATGTCCTCTTACTTTTGTATCCGGGAGGGGATGCGGGAGAAGAGGAAATGGAAAATTTCTTTTTTTTAATGGATACCATGGCTAATGTCCAATATACTACTGCCCATCAACTGGACAGATTAATCAAAAGCCTGGATTATTCCCGTTTTGCCTATGCAGCCCTGGCTGATGGCCTGGCTGTACTGGATTCCCGGGTCCAGTCTTTTGCTGATAGCGATCTGGCCGGCCGTTATATACAGAAAAAACTGGCTGAAGGGCAATACAGGGAGATAGAATTTGGCCAGATTTATGATATAGAGGGAGAACCATATTTACTCTATAGTAAGCCTGTAAAGGAAATGGATTCAAATGATATCATAGCCTACATAGTTATTGTATTTTCACCGGATTTAATCAGGAATGAATTTGCCAGCCTTGCCCCTGATGATACTGCCAGGTATACCATAGTTAATAATGAAGGCCTGATTCTGGGAGCTGAAGACATGGGCTTATTTGGCAGCCGGATTGAGACACCATGGTATCTGGAACAACTGGCCAGTGGAGTGTACTTTAATGCTGAAGAAATATCAGGCCGGTATCTATTGTATAACAGGATATCAGATAATCTTTCCCTTCTGGTAGATATACCCATGGAACAGGTACTGGAACCGGTAAATAACCTGCGTAATATTGTCATTACCATATCCCTGGTATTTCTGGTAAGTGGTTTTATAGCCATATTGATTTTTATTTCCCATCAACTAAACCCCTTTAGTAGTTTTTTACGGTCTTTTAATGCCATGAAGGGCGGGGATCTGACTGATGCTGTAAAACTGGAGCCTGTTTTTTTGAAAAGGAAGGATGAATTCGGCATACTGGCCAGGAGCTTTAATGAGATGGTAGATGAGTTGAAGCTGCTGGTCAGTGATATAAATAATCAGGCTAAAGAATTGGCAGATGCATCAAATATCATGAATAATATCAGCCAGGGAGTAGGCCTCCTGGCAGAACAGATAGCCAATTCTGTCCAGAGGGTTTCTGCAGGGGCCCAGGAACAGATGTCCAGGATTGAAGAAACTGGAAGCAATGTGATTAATTTTAACAGGAATATTAAGTTAATTGACAATAATTCCAGGATGATATCAACCGGTGCCGATGAAGTTCTGCAGAGTATCCGGAAAGGAAACCAGTCTGTAACTTATTCCATAGAAAGTATAAATAATCTCAGTGAAGATACCACAAAAATAGTGGAAATGATTAATGAATTGGGCCAGATGTCCCGGGAGATAGGCAATATAGTAGACCTGATCTCCAGTATTGCCAGCCAGACCAACCTCCTGGCCCTTAATGCTGCCATAGAGGCAGCCAGGGCCGGGCAGGCCGGCCAGGGTTTCAGTGTTGTTGCTGAAGAGATCAGGGTCCTGGCTGAACAATCCTCTACAGCAGCAGAAAATATCAGCCAGCTGATCAGTAATATACAGGAGAGCGTCCATGAAGCGGTTGAACTCATGAATGATAATAAGGATCTGGTGGACAGGAGTGTTGAGGCCATCGGGGATACAGGACAGGTTTTTGCCGAAATAGAAAAGGTGTCCATCGATTTCCGGGAATCTATCAAAAAGGTTGTTGCAGGCCTGGTGGAAATGACCAGGGAAAGCCAGCAGCTTGAGGAGGCAATGAGGGAAATTTCCGTAATCAGCAAGGAATTTGCGGCAAATTCCGAAGAGATTGCTGCTTCAACAGAGGAACAGATTGCTTCAACTGAGGAGATAGTCAGTGCTGCTGCTACCCTGAAAAATATGTCTGGTAGACTGATGAAGAATGTAAATAAATTTAATATTTAATCAGAAACAGGCCAGATACAAGAACTCCTGTTCCAGGGCAGGAGTTCTTTTTTTCTGGCCATAAGCTGAGAGGTGAATGCATATTATCTGAAGCGGCACGCCAGGATAATAATAACGGGGGAGATACAATAGTCCAGGGTCAAATGGTATTAATGGCGCAGGGTAGGAACACAGATCTGGCTGCCGATGATAAGGTTATAGGGATCTATACCGGGGTTGACATTTAAGATTTCATCTACGGTGGTATCATATTCCAGGGCAATCTTGTAAAGAGTATCCCCTGCTTTGATGATATAGGGTATGGTGTCAGCAGGACATTCCTGTGGCATTTTATCACCTCTTTTAAGCAGAAGTTTACCAATTGTGATTAATTTATTATATTCACAATTGAAACAAGTTGTTCCCCTTTCTGTCAAATGATATAATTTTTTGTAGAAGAATAATTATATTTTTCTGGAAAAAAAATGGGAGAGGATAAGGCAAAAAAATTAATAAAGGAGTGTGTAAATGGGTTCCATTCAGATCAAAGAGGATATCTATTGGGTAGGGGCCAGGGACTGGAATATCAGGTATTTTCATGGCCCGGCTTATAGCACACACCGGGGTACTACATATAATGCCTATCTAATCAAGGATGAGAAGAATGTTCTGGTGGATGGAGTCTTTAAGCCTTTTATCGGTAAATTCTTTGAAACCCTGGGTGAAGTGATTGATTTTCAGGAGATTGATTATTATGTGGTTAACCATGTCGAACCGGATCATTCTGCCTCTTTTCCGGAGACCATGAAAAGGCTGCGGGATGATGTGGTTATCATCTGTACGGAAAAGGGCAGGGAAGGATTAATTGAGCACTATGGAGACGGCTATAATTTTCAGGTAGTCAGGACTGGAGACACCATCAAGATTGGAAAGAGAACCCTTGCCTTTGTAGAAGCTCCCATGCTACACTGGCCGGATAGTATGTTTACATATGTACCGGAAGAAAAACTCCTTTTACCCAATGATGCCTTCGGTATGCATCTGGCGGTAGCAAGGCTCTTTGATGACGAAAATGATGAAGTGGTGATCATGCAGGAGGCTAAAAAGTATTTTGCCAATATCCTGACACCCTTCAGTGGCCTGATTATCAATAAGCTGAAGGAAGTAACGGAGATGGGCCTGGAAATAGATATGATTGCCCCCAGCCACGGTATTATCTGGCGCAGGAATGTAGTCACTATCATCGAAAAATATGCTGAATGGGCAGAGATGAAACCGCGGGATAAGGCTGTAATCGTTTATGATACCATGTGGGATAGTACAGAATTGCTGGCGGATAAGATTGCCGATGGCCTGATTAATGAGGGTATTGATATCAGGTTATATAAGCAATCGGTCTCGGACCGGAATGATATCATAACAGAAATATTTGATGCTAAAGCTATCATCATTGGCTCGCCGACTATCAATAATGTGATTTTACCGGAACTGGTACCCTTGCTGGAGGACCTGGAGGGTTTAAGGTTTAAGCATAAGATTGGGGCTGTCTTTGGTTCCCATGGTTGGGCAGGCGGGGCAACGAAGAGGATAGCTGAGAGGATGAAGGCAGCTAAAATAGAATTGATTGAGGAACCCTTTGTGACCAAATACGTACCGGATAAGGAAACCCTGGATGAAGCCTATGAGTTTGGCAGGAGGATCGCCAGAGCGATAAAGGAAAAAAATCAATAGTCTTTCCGGCTAAATAGTCTCCTGGAGACTATTTAGCTTTTTTTAGGAATTTATTTATGTTAAAATAATAATATTACTTATCCACAATTAATCCACAGAAAGTGGATAAGTTTACTCGGAATTAATTATTATGATAGAGATTTTGAACAGAAAACGTTAATAGGAAAAGGAGTCTGAGAAGAGCAATGCAGTTAGAAAAAAATATTTTTCAGAGTAAGATTATGGTTCCTATCCTGGCCTTATTTGCCTGTTTTCTCTGGGGCAGTGCCTTTCCGACTATCAAAATCAGTTATCAGGAGATGGCCATAGCCAGTGAGGATATCTATGGCAAGATGCTTTTTGCCGGTTACCGTTTCCTGCTGGCCTCTTTATTTCTCTTCGGCTGGCAGATTTTCACCAAAAAGGGCAGTTCACTGAAGGTCAGGAGGGAGGACCTGCCCTTTCTTATCAGGCTGGGCCTGATGCAGACAACCCTTCAGTATTTCTTCTTTTATATTGGACTGGCCAATACCAGTAGTGTGAAAAGTTCCATTTTGAACAGCCTGGGGACCTTTTTTATAGTGATTATCTCCCATTTCCTGTATAGGGATGACCGGCTGAATTTTAATAAAACCATTGGTTTAGCAGCCGGATTCCTGGGAGTTATTATCATCAACTTAAAGGGGGACTTTAATCTTAGCTTTAAGGTTATCGGAGAGGGTTTCATTATCCTGTCGGCAGTAACCTCGACAATTGCTGCCATTATGGTGAAGAACAGCAAACATGAGCTGGACCGGGTCTTACTCACTGCTTACCAGATGTTCATCGGTTCCCTGTTTTTAATCTTTATTGCTATTTTCAGGATTAGCCCCTTCGCCCTGCAATTTACCTGGAAAGGGATACTCCTGCTCATCTATCTGGCCTTTGTTTCAGCAGCTGCCTTTGGCATCTGGTTTAACCTGATTAAATACAATAGATTGGGTTATATCAGTATTTACAGGTTTTCTATCCCTGTTACCGGTGCCCTGTTATCTGCTCTATTGCTACCGGAAGAGACCTTAAGCCTCCGTGCTTTAATTGCCCTTGTAATGGTTTCTATTGGCATAATAATGATTAACAGGGATAACCGGCAAAAGGGGACATCCGGTAGCAGGGTATTTGGATGATTAACAGGTAGGGAAAGTCTTCCTGGTTTTTCGCCAGGATGACCTTATTTCCGGGTCAAATTTTCTGAAAAGAGAGTCAATAAAAGGCCATGAAATATAAGGGTTGAGAGCATTTGACAGGATGTATTAATTGAGTTATACTGTAACTGGAGAAAAAAATAACAATATTATATATAGGGGGAAGATACATAATGGCTAAAGTAATGAAGACCATGGACGGAAACGCCGCAGCCGCCCATGTAGCCTACGCTTTTACAGATGTAGCCGCGATCTATCCGATCACTCCTTCATCTACTATGGCAGAATATGTAGATGCCTGGAGTGCACATGGTCGCAAAAATATTTTTGGACAGAGAGTCAGATTGACTGAGATGCAGTCAGAAGCAGGAGCAGCAGGAGCGGTTCATGGTTCTCTGACCACAGGAGCCCTGACAACTACCTTTACCGCTTCCCAGGGTTTGCTCTTAATGATTCCCAATATGTATAAAATTGCCGGCGAGTTATTGCCAGGTGTATTCCATGTTTCAGCCCGTACTATAGCAACACATGCCCTCTCAATCTTTGGTGATCATTCTGATGTTATGGCCGCCCGTCAGACCGGTTTTGCCCTGCTGGCTTCCGGTAGTGTACAGGAAGTCATGGACCTGGCTGCAGTAGCTCATCTGTCAGCTATTAAGTCCCGCGTACCTTTCTTACACTTCTTTGATGGTTTCAGGACATCACATGAAATCCAGAAGATTGAAGTTCTGGAATATGATGATCTGGCCAAACTGGTTGATTATGAAGCCCTTGAACAATTTAGAAGCAATGCCCTGAATCCTGAGCGTCCTGTAACTAAAGGTACTGCTCAGAATCCAGATATATTCTTCCAGGCCCGTGAAGCCTCTAACAGGTTCTATGAGGCTGTACCTGGTATCGTAGAAGAGTACATGAAAGAGATCGGTAAATTAACCGGCAGGGAATACCGGCCCTTTGATTATGTAGGTGCCGAGGATGCCGAATATGTAATAGTAGCAATGGGTTCAGTAATCGAAACTATTGATGAGACTGTAGAATATCTGGTTAATAAAGGAGAAAAGGTAGGACTGATAAAAGTCCGTCTGTACCGCCCATTCTCTGAAAAGCACTTCCTGGATGTCCTGCCCAATACAGTGAAGAGGATTGCTGTTCTCGACAGGACCAAAGAGCCTGGTGCAGTAGGAGAACCATTGTATCAGGATGTAAGAAGCCTTTTCTATGGTAAAGAGAATGCTCCAATGGTTATTGGCGGAAGATATGGTTTAAGCTCCAAGGATACCAATCCAAGCCATATTAAGGCTGTTTTCGATAACTTGATGGCTGATGAGCCGAAAAACCAATTTACATTGGGTATTATTGATGATGTTACCTTTACTTCCCTGGAAGTAAAAGAGAAGATTAATACACTCCCGGAAGGAACAGTATCCTGTAAGTTCTGGGGCCTGGGTTCTGATGGTACTGTCGGTGCAAACAAGAGTGCCATCAAGATTATCGGAGATAAGACCAATAAATATGCCCAGGGTTACTTCTCCTATGACTCCAAGAAGTCCGGCGGGGTTACCGTGTCTCACCTCCGTTTTGGTGACAAACCCATCAAGTCTACTTACCTGATCGATGAGGCTGATTATATTGCCTGTCATAATGAGGCCTATGTCCATCAGTTTGATATCCTTGATGGCTTAAAGGATGGCGGTACCTTCGTTCTGAACTGTACCTGGAGTAAGGACGAACTGGATGAGAAATTACCGGCCAGCATGAAGAAATATCTGGCTGAACATAATATCAATTTCTATATCATCAATGCCTTTGATATTGCCCAGAAGGTTGGCCTTGGCGGCAGAATCAACATGGTGATGCAGACTGTCTTCTTTAAACTGGCCAATATCCTGCCTGTAGATGAAGCAATCCAGTATCTCAAGGATGCCATCAAGGAAAACTATGGCCATAAAGGTGACAGAATCGTAGAAATGAACTGGAAGGCCGTAGATGCCGCTCTGGAAGCCCTGGAGAAGGTTGAGATTCCTGCCGAGTGGGCCAATGCTGAAACTGAAGCTGCTGCTACCAGTGAAGATGACCGTCCAGAATTTATCAGGAATATCCTGGAACCCATTAACAAACAGAAGGGTGACAGCTTACCGGTCAGTGCCTTTGTCGGCCGTGAAGATGGACACTTCCCACAGGGAACAGCCGCTTACGAGAAACGTAATATAGCCATCAATATTCCGGAATGGCAGGTTGACAACTGTATCCAGTGTAACCAGTGTTCCCTGGCCTGTCCGCATGCTGTAATCAGACCCTTCCTGCTCAACGAAGAAGAGCTGAAGAATGCTCCGGAAGGCTTTGTTACCAAGAAAGCTATTGGTAAGCAATTCGAAGGATTGCAGTATAGGATTCAGGTTTCCCCACTGGATTGTACCGGTTGTGGTGTCTGTGCAGAAGTTTGTCCGGCAAAAGAGAAAGCCCTGGTTATGAAGCCAAATGCCACACAGGTAGAAAAAGAAAAGGACAACTGGGAATATGCAAGCAAGCATGTATCCATTAAGGATGGACTGATGGATAAATTCAGCATCAAGGGCAGCCAATTCTGCCAGCCATTACTGGAATTCTCCGGTGCCTGTGCTGGTTGTGGAGAGACACCTTATGCCAAGCTGGTTACCCAACTGTTCGGTGATAGAATGATCATCGCCAATGCTACTGGTTGTTCCTCTATTTGGGGTGGTTCTGCTCCAAGCACACCATATACAACTAATAAAGACGGCCATGGTCCTGCCTGGGCTAACTCCCTCTTTGAGGATAATGCCGAATTCGGTTATGGTATGTACCTGGGTATGGAACAGAATAGAGACCGTCTGGCTGACAGGGCCAGAGCTGCCATAGAGGCTAATTTAGGCGCAGACCTGAATGAAGCCCTGCAGAACTGGCTGGATAATAAAGATAAAGGCGAAGAATCCAAAGAAGCTGCCAGAAAGCTGATTCCGGTTCTGGAGAAATATGCTGCCCAGAGCGAGGAAGTAGCTGAAATCCTGAATAATAAAGAGTACCTGGTCAAGAAATCCCACTGGATCTTCGGTGGAGACGGCTGGGCTTATGATATCGGTTTTGGCGGACTGGACCATGTATTGGCTTCCGGCGCTGATGTGAACGTACTGGTTTTTGACACAGAGGTTTATTCCAATACCGGTGGCCAGGCTTCCAAATCCACTCCGACCGCAGCTGTAGCCAAGTTTGCTGCTGCCGGTAAGAGGATCCGGAAGAAAGACCTTGGTATGATGGCTATGTCCTATGGTTATGTCTATGTAGCCCAGATTGCTCTGGGAGCAGATATGAACCAGGCTATCAAGGCCATCAAGGAAGCAGAAGCCTATCCTGGACCATCCCTGATCATTGCCTATGCACCATGTATTAACCATGGAATCAGGGGCGGTATGAGCCAGAGCATCAACCAGGAGAAGGCTGCTGTTAAAGCCGGTTACTGGCACCTGTACAGATTTAATCCAGAGCTGGCTGAAAAAGGCGAGAATCCGTTTATCCTGGATTCTAAAGAGCCGACCGAATCCTTCCAGGATTTCCTGAGAAGTGAAGTACGCTATACTTCCCTGGAGAAGACCTTCCCTGAAGTTGCTCAGGAATACTTCGAGAAGGCCGAAGCAGATGCCAAGGCCAGATACGCGTCCTACAAACGGCTGGCTGCTGCCTATGAACAGGCAGAGTAATCTGCTCCTGCTATAATATAGAAAAGAGGCTGTCCTGAAAAAGACAGCCTCTTTTTTTATGTATTTGCAGGATTTTGTCTTTTTATAGCAAATATTTGATTAAGGTATAGACATAGAGTCCTGGCTTTTTGTAAAATTATAATACAGTATTTTTATATTTATTCTGCAAAATAGATATAAGGGGAAGGTTAGAAAATAAGGAGTAAAGAAGAAAATAAGGAGAAGGAGCCTGATTTATGGATCAAAGATTTGCAAAAATAGTAGAGAGATGGAATACCAATTCAGTCAAGTGGGATGGCTTAAAGAGGAACTTCGGCAGAGAGGATATTCTACCCATGTGGGTGGCTGATTCTGACTGGCCTGTTCCGGCGGCAGTGATAGAGGCACTGAAGAAAAGAGTAGAGCATGGTATTTTTGGTTATACAATGCCCGGTGAGGAACTGGATCAGGCTGTGGTGGAGTGGGTCAGGAGAAGATATAACTGGGAGATTAAGAGGGAGTGGCTGGTTTATACATCTGGGGTGGTACCGGCCATCAATGTAGCTTTGCAGGCCTTTACTGGCCCGGGCGGGTATGTTGTGGTACAGCCGCCGGTGTATTATCCCTTCTTTGCTGCTGTGGAGAAAAGCGGGGCAGGACTGGTGGAGAACCAGCTTGTAGAGGAAGAAGGACAGTATAGGATAGATTTTCAGGACCTGGAGGAAAAGCTTCTGGCCATAAGGGAAGGAGATTCCCGGGGGGAACCCCGGAAGGTTGCCCTGCTCTTTTGCAGCCCCCATAATCCTGTGGGCCGGGTCTGGCACAGGGAGGAGCTGGAAAGGCTGGCAGAACTGGCCCTGAAATATAATCTGCTCATGATTTCTGATGAGATTCATGGGGATTTAATATATAGTGAATATAATCACATTCCCCTGGCTTCCCTCTCTGAGGAAATAGCCAGAAGAACCATTACCATGATTGCTCCCAGCAAGACCTTTAACCTGGCCGGTCTGGCTACCTCCGTGGCTATTATCCCGGACAGGGAGATGAGGGAGGCCTTCCGCAGGACTATGGATGGCCTGGTCGTAGGCGGAAATCTCCTGGGCTATACTGCCATGCAGGCTGCCTATAGCCAGGGTGAGGAATGGCTGGAAAGCCAGCTGAAGTATCTGGAGGAAAACCGGGATTTTGCAGTAGAGTTTATCAATAAGCATATTCCCGGAATAAGTGTACAGAAACCGGAAGGGACATATCTATTGTGGCTGGATTGCCGGGGACTGGGCCTGAATGATGCAGAGTTAAAAAGATTTTTTGTGGAAGAAGCCCGGGTTGCCCTGAATGATGGGAAGAGATTCGGGAAGGGCGGAGAGGGTTTTATGCGGATGAATATAGCCTGCCCCCGTTCCCAGTTGGAGGAAGGCCTCCGGAGGATAAAAAGAGCGGTTGATTATCAATTTTCTTAAAATTTAGCATTGTGGAGAAAAATAGCGGAAATACACGAAAAAATGTTATAAAGCATAAAAAATATGGAATTCTGCTACTTGCCAGCGGAAATGAAAGATTTTATAATTGTATTGGAAACGTTACCGTTAACGTTTCCAATATCGGGATGTTAAGGTGATGGGAAATGAGAGTGACAATTAAGGATATTGCCCGTGAGGCAGGTGTTTCTGTAACTACAGTTTCAAGGGTATTAAATAATAAGGCAGATGTCAGTGATAAAACCAGGGAGAAGGTCCTGAAAATTATAGATAAGATGAACTATAATCCCAATAGTATTGCCAGGGGACTGGTAATGAATAAAACCTATACTATTGGTTTAATAGTACCTGATATCAGTAACGCCTTTTTTGCCGAGATTGCCAAAGCCATTGAAGATGAGCTGCGGAGATATGGATACTCGGTGATCTTTTGCAACACAGATAATGATAAAGAGCGGGAAAAGGAAAGTATAAATTTATTGAGATCAAAACAGGTAGATGGTTTGATCGGAGCTTTTTCCCATGACAGCAAAGAAGAAATCCTTGCTCTGAAAAAAGCAGGTTTTCCCATCGTACAGATCGATAGATTAGTGGATGAAAGTCAAATACCTTCTGTTATAATAGATAATACTGTTTCTGGCTATGAAGCCACACAGTATCTAATTAATAAAGGGCACCGGAGAATAGCACATATAACAGGTGCCCTGGACACAAATACCGGTATCCGCCGGGCCGATGGATATAAAAAAGCCCTGCAGGACCATGGTATCGATATAGATGAGAAACTGATATTTGAAGGAGATTTTAGTCAGGAATCGGGTTATCTGGCCATGAAGGAAATACTGGAAAGAAGCAATGGCCTGACAGCAGTTTTTGCCGGTAATGATATGATGGCCCTGGGAGCCTATAGGGCCATATACGATGCTGGTTTGAAAATACCGGAAGATATATCCATTATAGGGCATGATGATTTTGCCCTGGCCTCTCTGGTCAGACCTGCCCTGACAACCATGCAGCAACCCATTTATAAGATCGGGAAACTGGCAGCAGGACTCTTAATTGATATCATAAAGGGCAAAGATAATAAAGAATTACTTATTGTTGTAAATACCAGTTTAGTTGAGAGGAGTTCTGTTAAAACTATAAATTGAGCCGGAAATTTTTACCCACCACCGGAAACGTTACCGATATAATAAATTTTCTGCATATTTTAAAGAATATAAGTAGTATCAAGAAAAAATAGATTCCAAAAGGAGGCGGTCTGTCAGTGGACAGGGTAGTCGTTGTGGGTAGTTTGAATATGGATATCAATTTTTCCGTTCCACATATTCCAACAGTCGGGGAAACAATCATTGCTACAGGGATGAGCCTGCATAGGGGAGGCAAGGGTGCCAACCAGGCAGTGGCTATTGCCCGTTTAGGTGGAAATGTCGAGATGATTGGTGCAGTTGGCAATGATGAAAATGGCACGCTTATCATTGAAGGACTGAAAGAGGAGAAAGTCGGTATTGAGGGTTTGATGGTCAAGGAAGGCACACCGACAGGAACTGCAATCATTAGTGTAGCGGAAAATGGTGACAATAATATTATAGTGCATTCTGGAGCAAATTATCAGTTAGGGAAGGAAGATATAGATAAAAATATAGAGCTGATTAAGTCGGCCAGATACTGTGTACTGCAATTGGAGATTCCTTATGAAGTGGTTAAGTACACCATAGATATTTGTTATGAAAATGACGTAAAGGTTATCTTTAACCCTGCCCCGGCAGTAACGAATATAGATGTAGATATGCTCTCCAGAGTGGAGTATTTCTTACCCAATGAGTCTGAGTTGAATATCATAGCAGGAAAAACTGTCACTGAAGAAAATATCCTGGAAACCTGCCGGGAAATTATAGGCAAAGGTTGCCGGAATGTGATTGTAACACTGGGTGAAAGAGGCAGCCTCTGGGTTACAGAGTCGGAACATAAATATTTTGAGGCCCTGAAAGTAAATGCTGTGGATACAACGGCAGCAGGAGATTCCTTTATCGGAGCCTTTACCTTCATGCTGGCCCGGGGTAATGATACAGCAGAGGCCATTAAATTTGCCACAAGGGCTGCTGCAGTTACTGTAACCCGGAAGGGTGCCCAGGATTCTTTACCTGTTCTGGCAGAGGTGCTTTAAGCCAGAAGCCTTTAAAAGGCAGTACGAATGCCAGTGTTAATCATGAAACGGTATTTGCAAAAATTGGTGTAAGAAAGGAGGATAATAAGATGAAAAAGTTACCTATTATTATTGATTGTGATCCAGGACATGATGATGCTATTGCTTTACTATGGGCACTGGCCAGTCCGGCTCTGGAAGTCAAGGCTGTTACAACGGTGGCAGGTAATCAATCCATAGAGAAAGTTACCGATAATGCCATCAAGGTCTTAACTAAAGCCAGGGTTTATGATATCCCCGTCGGCCAGGGTTACAGCAGGCCGCTGATTGGAGAATTGAATGATGGGGAATTGATACATGGAGAAACAGGCCTTGACGGCCCCCAGCTGCCAGAGAAAGCTTTTGAAAAATCAGAATTAAATTCAGTTGAACTGATGATAAAAACTATCGAGGAAGCAGAGGAAAAGATAACTATAGTAGCTCTTGGACCCCTCTCCAATGTAGCCCGTTTACTTATCATCAGGCCGGACCTGAAGGAGAGAATCCAGCAGATTTCCCTGATGGGTGGAGGTACCTATGGAAACTGGACACCGGCAGCGGAGTATAACATCTGGGTTGACCCGGAGGCGGCAAAGATAGTTTTTGACTCCGGATTACCGATTGTAATGGCTGGCCTTGATGTTACCCAGAAGGCATATGTGACTGATGAGGAAAATGAAAGGCTGAAGACTCAGGGTAATGAGGTTTCTGTTTTTGTCAGCGAACTTATTGAGTTTTACCGCCAGTATCATTATGAAGTGGAAGGTTTTCCTGGTTGTACCCTGCATGATCCCTGCGCTGTTGCTGCCCTCGTTCATCCTGAAATATTTGTAGCCGAACAGTGCCATGTGGATATTGAATTGAGTGGTAAATTGACCAGAGGGATGACTGTTATCGATAGGATAGGCTATTTAGAGAAAATTTTCAAAGAGAAAGAGGAGAGACAGGTTAAGGTACTCTTTGATGTAGATAGGGAGAAATTTGTTGAATATTTCCTGGAGGCAATGGGAAGACATGTTTAATTATTACCTGGTTTAAACAAAGTTAATTTTAAATTTTTTATAAATTGTCAACAAAAAAGGAGGAAAAATGTAAAAATGAAAGGTAAAATGAAAAAGTTTTCGTTGTTTATGTTGGTACTGGTTATGGCTCTGATTATAACAGCATGTGGCAAAGATGGTGGTACAGCTACTAAAGAAGATGATACCGTCAAGATCATGTATGTTAACTCAGGAACTTTAGGCGAGATGGGTATTGGGGATATCATCATGGAGGCTTTAAATGATTTTGCCAAGGAAACAGGAGCACAGGTAAATGTTTTTGAATGTCATTCAGATGCTTCCCTGTTTGCACCGACCATGAGAGATGTGGCCAGCACAGGGGAATATGACCTGATAGTAACTGCCTTCTATAATATGAAGGAAGCCGTTCTGGAGGCTGCAGAGAGATACCCGAATCAAAAAATAATCCTGTTTGATAGTGAGATTGATTTCAGCGGCGGCAAATATCCAAATGTCAGGTCAGTAATGGCCAAACAGAATGAACCCGGTTTTCTGGCCGGAGTACTGGCTGCCCTCCTGACCCAGTCAGATGCGCAACTGGCCAATAAGGAAAAGGTTGTTGGCTTCGTAGGAGCAGCTGAAAATACAGCCATCCAGGATTTCCTGATCGGTTATATCGAAGGTGTAAATTATGTGGATAGTGAAGTCAATGTATTGTATTCCTTTGTCGGTAACTGGACAGATACAGCAAGGGCTAAGGAATTAGGCTTAACACAATACAGGCAGGGTGCCGATGTGGTCTTTGCCGTGTGTGGTTCTGCCGGCCTGGGTGTTGCTGAAGCAGCCAGGGAGACCAATAATTACAATATAGGTGTTGACTATGACTTTGCCCTGGCCATTAAGGATACCAATCCAAGGACAGCGGAACATATAGTTACCTCAGCAGTTAAGGACTTCTACAATATTACCATGAATGAGCTGGAAAGCTTTGCAGACGGCAGTATTGAATGGGGAACACATACAATTTATGACTACGCCAGAGGCGGTTCTACCCTGGTCAGGAATGAATATTTCGATAAAATCGTACCGGAAGATGTCCTGAAGCGTTATGAGGAAATCACTGAAGAGCTGGCTGCTGGAAAGATTAAAGTAGGTACTGCTATTGGTGCTACCCAGGAAGAAATCGAGCAATTTAAACAGCAGGCACAGCCTTTTGCCCGCTAAAGACCATAAAGAGATTTCCGTGGATATAGCAATATATCCACGGAAATTTAAAGAAAGGAGTTAATTTATGAAGGCTTTGAACCATGATAGTGATACTGTCCTGGAAATGAGAAACATTACAAAGATATATAGCAATGGTTTTGTAGCCAATAATGATATTACTTTCTCTGTCAGGAGAGGAGAAATTCACGGCCTGATGGGGGAAAATGGTGCTGGAAAGACCACCTTGATGAAGGTATTATTCGGCCTGGAAAAGCCGGAAAAGGGACAGATTATCTTGAATGGCCAGGAAGTGCATATTGATAATCCCCTGCAGGCCCTGGAATACGGAATCGGTATGGTACATCAGCATTTTATGCTGGTGGGTTCCCTTACTGTGGCTGAAAATATGGTGCTGGGCCTGGAACCGAAGAATGGACTGCTTTTTGATTATAAGAGGGCGGTAAGGGAAACAGAAGAAATTTCCAGGCGTTTTAATTTACCTATAGATGCAAATGCTATAGTTAATGACATTTCTGTAGGTATGAAACAGAGACTGGAAATATTGAAAATATTATATAGAGGAGCAAAGATACTATTACTGGATGAACCTACAGCTGTTTTAACACCACAGGAGACTACTGAACTGTTTAAACAGCTTAAACATCTCCGGGATCAGGGTTATACCATTGTCTTTATTTCCCATAAGCTGGGGGAAGTAAAAGAGCTCTGTGACCGGATTACCGTCCTGAGAAGAGGGGAAGTAGTAGGTACAGCCGATATAGATGATGTAACTGAACTGGATATTTCCCGGATGATGGTGGGTAAGGATGTGGATTTAAATATTGAGAAAGAAGAGGCTAAACCGGGGAAAACTATATTAAGGGTGAGGAATCTAAACTACACCAACCTGTTTGGCAAAAAAGCCCTGAATAATCTTTCTTTTGATCTCAGGCAGGGCGAAATACTTGGTGTAGCCGGTGTAGAAGGCAATGGACAGACAGAACTGTCAGAAATTCTTTCCGGTTTATTGGTTCCCGATAGCGGAGAGGTCCGTATAAAGGGGGAACCCATCAACAATATGTCTATCAGGGATATCCGCCTGACCAATACTTCGTTAATCCATGAGGACCGGATGATTTATGGTGCGTCAGCAGATCAGACAATAGTTGAAAATATTATTGCCGACCGTTATTTCCAGAAGGGATATAACAGCAAAGGTTTCCTGAATAAAAAATATAATTACGACAATACCAGGGAATTAATCAAGGAATATCAGATAGCCTGTGATGGGCCTGAGGCCAGAATCAGCACCCTTTCCGGTGGTAATATTCAGAAAGTGGTTGCGGCCCGGGAGTTTTCCTCTCAGCCTGAGTTGCTGATTGTCAGCCAGCCGACCCGTGGAATTGACGTAGGTGCTGCCGAATTGATCAGGCAGAAGATGATCTCTCTAAGGGACAGGCACAGGACCGCAATATTGCTTTTTTCCGCTGACTTAACAGAATTATTGACCATGAGTGATGGCATTATTGTTCTTTATAATGGAGAAATTGTTGCTTATTTCCCTGATGTGAAGAGGATAAATGAAGAGATTCTCGGTAAATATATGCTGGGATTGGAAAAGCAAAGCCCTGAGGAGATTGGAGGGGTAGTTCATGAAAATTAAGTTCAAGCAAAATAATGTATTAACCAGTCAGGAAATCAGTAAAAGGTTTTCTATTTTGAGAACAGCTCTGGCTTTACTGCTGGCTATGGGAATTGCTATTCTCCTGATTTTTTTAGTCAGTAATAATGCCGGGAGGGATATCAGGTCTCTTTTGCTGGGCCCCTTAACAAGCACTAACCGGATCAGCCAGATGATTAATAAATGGATACCTTTATTGTTTACTGGAACAGCAGTCTGTCTATTCTTCTCTGTTGGCCAGATTAACCTGGCTGCTGAAGGGGCTTTTTTTGCTGGAGCATTTACCAGTACACTGGTGGCGATAATAGGAGGAATTCCGCCAGGACTTCATTTTATCCTCTGTGCCCTGGCCGGAGGACTGGCCGGTGCCATTGTCTGTGGTTTGCCTGGAATAATGTATACCAAATTTAATGTGCTGACAGTAGTATCTTCATTGATGATCAATTATGTGGTTTTATATCTGGGACTATTTATTATTACTAATGTGGTCAGAGACCCTGCTGCCGGTTATGAAGCTTCTTACAGGTTTAAGAATACGGCCAGGCTGGCAGAATTAATACCAGGAACCAATGTCCATACCGGTCTTATTATCGGTGTACTGGTTGTCGTTTTCGGCTATCTGCTCCTGTATAAGAGTACCTTTGGTTTGCAGATAAGGACTATCGGTGCCAATGCAGCTTTTGCCAGATATTCCGGAATGCCTGTGGCTAAGGTAATAGTCCTCAGTCAATTACTGGGTGGATTTATTGCCGGCCTGGGCGGTACTACTGAAGTTCTGGGCTTATATAACCGCTTTGGTTATACAGGCCTGACCAATCATGGCTGGGATGGAATAATGTTGGCAGTACTGGCCAGGAATAATCCGAAATATATACCTCTGGCCGCCCTGTTCCTCGCTTATCTGAGGACCTCTGCGGATGTGTTGAATTTAACCTCCAATGTTCCTTCTGAAGTCATAAATATCATACAGGCTATTATAATTAGCTTTATTGCTGCAGAGAGATTCCTGGCTGGCTGGGAATACAGGACAATAGTGAAGAATACGGAAAAAGCCATGTCCCTGAAGGAGGGAGTTGCCAATGAGTGATCTTTTGAGTATGGTGTTTACGGCTGATTTTCTGGGTTCCGTTATCAGGATGTCCACACCGATTTTATTTGTCGCTTTAGCGGCTTTAGTGGGAAGTAAGGCAGACGTGTTATGTATTGCCTATGAAGGGATAATGCTTTTTGCTGCCTTTGGCGGTGTCGTAGGTAGTGCCTATACAGGTACGGTTACTGGCGGCCTTTTACTGGGCCTTCTGTTGGGAATGATCCTCATCGGGATTTTTGCCTACTTTGTCCTTTACCTGCATACCAGGCCCCTGTTAATAGGACTGGCCCTGAATATACTGGGCAGTGCCGGTACAGTTTTCGGCCTATATATGCTGACAGGCTCAAAAGCCAATAGTACCAAATTAGGGAGCTTGACCTTTCCTGAGCTCCATATCCCCCTGATTGAGGATATACCGGTATTGGGTACTGTTTTATCAGGACATAATATTTTAACCTATGTGGCTTTCTTAAGCATTTTTATAGTGCATGTCTTTATCTATAGAACCGGCCTTGGTCTGCGGATCCGTGCTGTCGGAGAATCACCAAAAGCAGCTGCTTCCCTGGGTATTGATGTCAACAGAACTAAATTTATTGCTCTCTTGATCAGTGGTGTACTGGCATCAATGGGAGGTATCTTCCTCTCCATGGCCTATTTACCCTACTTCACCAGGGATATGACTGCCGGTAGAGGGTTTATCGGGATTGCAGCAGAGAGTCTGGGAGGCGGTAAGCCTTTATTGACAGGTATCTGGATATTAATTTTTGGTGCTGCAGATGCTATTGGTAACCTGGCTCAATCCTTCAGGCTGCCATCCCAGTTTGCCCAGATGGCTCCTTATCTGACTACTTTAATAGGTTTAGTCCTGATCAATGTTTTCAGGGAAAAAAAGAAAGTAAATAGATAAATTATTAAAAATACAATAAGGAAAGGAGAGCACGGCCCTGATGTATCTGACTGGATTTGACAGATACATCAGGCAAAATTATCATGGAAAAGATAAAAATACGCAAGGTAATACTGGATGTGGATACTGGTTCTGATGATGCCATTGCCATTATGTGTGCAGTGAAGGCCGAAAGCATTCAGCTGGAAGCCATCTGTACTGTCTGGGGCAACCTTACTGTCGATAAGACAACCTTAAATACACTGGGGCTATGTGAAGCCCTGGGTGTTGATATCCCTGTCTATGCCGGCTGTCACAGGCCAATGGTAAAGGACAGGAGTCCATATCGGGATTTAGATAATGCCTATGAACCCCTCATCGTTGACGGCAAAGAATTAAAGATACATTATGACCGGCTGGAGGGTATACCAGAGCCCACCAGGAAGGCCGGGTCACGCCATGCTGTACGCTTTTATTACGATTATTTGACAGAAGCAACCGAACCTGTGACAATAATTGCTACCGGTCCCCTGACCAACCTGGGCTTTTTATTCCGGCTGGCACCCCATCTGGCTGAAAAAGTGGAGCAGTTGATCATCATGGGCGGAGGTGTGCATATCACCAATTCCAGCCGGGCAGGAGAGGCCAATATCTGGCATGATCCGGAAGCTTTACAGATTATACTGGATACGGGAATCCATCCCCTGCTGGTACCCCTTGATGCTACCCATGCAGCAGCCTTGAATCTGGATGACTGTCAGAAACTGGAGAGTTTAGGTACCTTTGCTGCCGAATTCACCGCTAAACTGGCGAGACAGAGGATTGAGTATGAGTCCGCCCGTTTTGGTGAATACCATAGTTTTTCTGCTATCCATGACGCCCTGGCTGTCTGTGCCAGTATTGATGAGAGTGTGCTTGAGGATGTGCAGGAGCTGGCCTGCAGGGTCGGCCTTTCCGGCAGTGTCGATGGAGATTTACTTATTGACCGCCGGGAGGTTCCGGAAGAGAAGGTCAATGTTTCCATCGCCTTATCTGCCAACAAAGAGAAATTTGTGGCCATGCTCTGTGAACTCTTTGCCAATTAATTCTTTCTGACTATTTAAGTATAAAAATCATGAAGAAAGGAGTATATGGTACTATTCCAATAATAGGCCATAGAAATAAAGATGAAAAGGAAAGTTATACTTGATGTTGATACTGGTTCTGATGATGCCATAGCCATTATGACTGCCCTTTTATCTCCGGAAATAGAGGTAGTAGCCATCTGTACAGTCTGGGGAAATACTGCACTGGAGAATACCACGGAAAATACCCTGAGATTGCTTTCCCGTATGGGCCTGGAAATCCCGGTCTATGCCGGTGTACCGACAGCCCTGTCCAAATATCTCTCACCGGAAAGGGATGTGCCAGCCTTCATCGAGGCTGAAATTGATGGTGAGGTAGTTAAAATGCATGATGACCTCTTTGATCTACCTGCACCTCATTATGCAAAAGAGGATTTGCCGGCTCCCTTCTTTTATATGGATTATCTATCAGAGGCAGAGGAACCGGTGGATATAGTGGCTGTTGGTCCCCTGACCAACCTGGGCTTTGCCCTGTCCCTGAAACCTGATATTGTCTCCAGGATCAATAGCCTGACCATTATGGGTGGCGGTTATAATGTGGCCAATGTGACTGGTTCAGCGGAGGCCAATTTCTGGCATGACCCGGAGGCTGTCCAGATAATCCTGGATTCAGGGGTACACCCCACTATAGTACCTCTGGATGCTACCCATAAGGCCATTATCACTAAAGAGGAAATCAGCAAACTGCGGGTCAGTGATAATTTCTGCAGCAATTTTGCCGCAGATTTAATGGAACAGCGGGTCCTGGTTCATTCTGAAGTGCAGCCCCTGTATTTGCCGGATTCGGCAACAGTCCATGATGCTTTAGCAGTGGCTGCCCTGGTAGACCGGGAGGTCCTGCAGGATGTAAGGGAAGTGAACCTGAATATCTGCTTTACCGGTGCTGGAGAAGGCCATTGTGTTATTGACCGCCGGGAGGCCCCTGCGGAGAGTAACTGCAGCTTTGCCTTTTCTGCTGACCGGGAGCGTTTTGTCAATTTCCTCATCGAGACCTTTAAAAATTTCAAAGAAAGGTGATCATGAGTAATGGAAACCCAAATCTATTCAATTCAGACTGTTGAGGAGGCCCTGGCCTGTATAGAGGCCGGAGCGGACCGTATCGGTTTACTGGTCGGCCCCCATGACGGGCCCTTCCCCTGTGCAATAGATGAAGAGACGGCAAAAGAAATATTTACTGCCATTGGCGATAAGGCGGTCAAGGTTTTAATATCTGTAATGGATGATGAAGATGAGATAATTGCCCAGGTGAAGAGGTTGAAGCCGGATGTATTACACCTATGTGCCAATTATGAGGGTAACCCGGCTTTCAGGGAAAAACTCCGCCAAGAGGCCCCGGATGTTTTACTGATGGAGGCAGTGGGAGTGACCGGCCCGGAAGCCATAGAAGTAGCCAGGGAGAAGGCTAAATTTGCCGATATGCTTATTCTGGATACAGTTTCTGCCACCGTACCGGGTGTCGGTGCTGCCGGTGTAACCCATGATTGGGATATCAGCCGCCAGATAGTGGAGTCCGTTGATATACCGGTTATATTGGCTGGAGGCCTGGGCCCTGATAATGTGGAGGAAGCCATTAAATATGTACGGCCCTTTGGTGTTGACTCCCTGACCAGGACCAGTGTGGTGAAGGACGGCAAGATTATCCGCAAGGATATTGAACTGGTGAGGCAATTCTGCGAGAGGGCTAAGAATGCGGTTAAGTAATATACAGGATAATCTAAAGGATTATGAAATAATCTGTGTCGGCGACTTATGCGCAGATTTAATCATCCCCTATGGGGAAACCAGGAGAATACTGGAAATGATGCAAAGGAATCCCGCCTGTGGGGAAAAGGAACAGGTACTTTTCCGCAGCGGAGGGAGTATAGGAAATACGGCAAAAATCCTGGGCAAGCTGAAACAGCACCCTATTCTTATTGCTGATCTGGCCAGTGACCAGATTGGGGATTTTCTGAAGAAAGAGATGGAGAATCATGGAGTAAATATGGAGTATTCCTATATCAGCGATAGGGGCTCATATCTCTGTATTGCAGTACTTGATGCCGATAATGAGCGGACCATGTTTGTCTGGATTCCCCCCTGGTCCCGTCTGGACAGGTTTACAGAGGAATCCTTTCCGGAGGAGTTATTTTTAAAACCGGCCATCGTTTTTTCCAGCGGTATGGTCCTGCACAGTGATATAGAGAGTGGGAAGGCGGTTATAGAATTCTTTAAAAAGATGAAGCAGAATCAGTCTGTGCTGGTTTTTGACCTCAATCTCCGGGCCGAGTCCTACGGATTCGATCCGGAACGCAGGGCGCTATTTATGGAGATGCTGGATTATGTAGATATAATCCTGGGCTCAGGGATAGAAGAATTTGGCCAGATAACGGGGAAAAGTGACCTATACGAAGCAGTAAAGGCCCTGGCCAGGAAAGACCGTTGGGTTATAGCCCGTGGCGGCAAGGACCCTGTCCTGGTCCAGGATGGCTTTGACATCAGCCTTGTTGAAACAGAAAGGGTAAAGCCGGTTACTACAGTGGGAGCAGGGGATACCTTTAATGCCGCCTTCCTGATGGCCTTACGCCAGGGATATGGGCTTTCCCATTGCGTGGCATTTGCCAATAAAATCGCCGCCCATATGATAAGCAGTCCAGAGCATCTGGCTGTACCGGTTAATGCCCGGGAACTGCTGGAGAGTATAGGAATAGAAGGTTAGGTACTTACCAGTATTTGAGAAAGGAGATAAAAGAGCGTGAAAAGGAAGATCATACTGGATTGTGATCCAGGTCATGATGATGCAATCGCCATAATGCTGGCAGGGAAAAATCCTGCTATAGATTTGCTGGGCATTACCATCGTTGCCGGTAATCAGACCCTGGATAAGACGGTGAAGAATGCCCTGAATGTTTGTCAGTACTTAGATATAGATGTACCTGTTTACAGGGGCTGTGACCGGCCTATGGTGCGGGAAAAACAGGTGATTAGCAGTGAAATCCATGGGGAAACCGGGCTGGATGGGCCGGTTTTTGACCCGCTGGCCAGAGAGGAAGAAAAGGAACATGCCGTAGAATTTATAATCAAAACACTGCGGGAATCAGACGGGGATATAACATTAGTGCCCACAGGCCCCCTGACCAATATTGCCATGGCCATGCGCCTGGCCCCGGATATTGTCCCCAAAATCCAGGAAATCGTATTGATGGGTGGCTGCTACCAGCTGGGTAACGTTACCCCGGCAGCGGAATTCAATATATTCGTGGATGCGGAAGCTGCTCATGTGGTCTTTACCAGCGGCCGGCCGGTAACCATGGTGGGGCTGGATGTGACCCGGAAGGTATTATGTTATCCGGAAATTATAGAGCGGATGGCAACTATCAAGAACAGGGCTTCCTCCCTCTTCTGTGACCTGATGCTCTTCTTTAATAAGACCCAGAAGGAGGTCTTTGGCTGGGATGGCGGCCCCCTTCATGACCCTGTTACCATTGCCAGCCTGTTGAATCCGGAACTCCTGGTTACAAAGCCCATGTATACAGAAATTGACATCCGGAGTGTACAGAGTTATGGCCGGACCAATTGTGATTATTTTAATGTCACCGGTAAGGCGCCCAATTCCAATGTAGCAATAGATATAGATGTTGATTTATTCTGGGATATAATAGAAGAAGGAATAAGGAATTACAGCTGATATGAGTCGCAGTTGATGTAAGTTCATTGCCAGCTAATTTTCAGGGAATATCATTCTGGAATTGGCTGGCTAATCTATGTTCAGGAAAAGAGGTTGTAGCAATGAATATGAATAAGAAGAATAAGATGATAAGGCGGCTATTAATTGTTGTCCTGGGTTCTATTATCATGAGTGCAGGCATCAGCTTTTATTTAAAGGCAGGCTATGGGGCAGATCCCCTGTCAGTGTTTATATCAGGGCTGGCAAAAATAACAGGAATAACCTATGGAAGGGCCTCTGCCTCCTTTATGTTGATGCTGGCGGTTTTGATGTTTTTCCTGGATAGGAGGCGCCTGGGTGCAGGGACAATCATGAATGCCCTGCTGGTTGGTATATTTGTGGATATTTTCATGCTCTTTGATATCTTTGCCCTCCTGCCCCTTTCTTTTGCACCAGTGCTTTTACTGGCCGCTATAGTGGTTACGGGTATCGGCCTGGGTGTTTATATCTCGGCCGGCCTGGGCGAAGGGGCCTCTGATGCCATGATGATTTACCTGCATAATAAATTTAATCTCCAGGTTCGCTGGGTCAGGATGCTAATGGATTTCATATATTTAATATTGGGTGCTTTATTGGGCGGCCAGCTGGGGATTGGTACTGTACTGAGTATGCTCTTTACTGGAATTATTATCGATAAAACCCTTACCTTTATGCAGAAATTTGTCTGATTTTCGGGGGAAAATTTTATCTGATTTACAGGGGAAATAGTCATGGATTTTTTTGTTGACAAAAGTATGATATAATATAAGAGGATTATCTATAAGAGGTGCAAATATGACAAAATGGAATATTTCCCCTGTTAATTCATATAGTTATGAACCATTGCGCATACAGGTCTATAATGTCCTCCGTGAGGCCATTGTCAATGGCGAATTCATGCCAGATGAAAAGTTAACCGAGCTGGAGATTGCAGAACACCTGAGTGTGAGCAGGACTCCAGTCCGGGAGGCTTTCCGGATGCTGGAACAGGAAGAACTGATTACCATTATTCCCCAGCAGGGTGTTTTTGTCTCCGGCATTAAGTCCAGGAAGGAGATAGATGATCTCTTCCGGGTCCGGGTGGAACTGGAGGGCCTGGCGGCCTACCTGGCAGCCAGGAATATCAATGAAGAGCAAATTAAGCAGTTGAAAAAATATGCTGAAGAGATTGAACAGTGTATTGAGGAGAACGATCTGAAAGGCTGTGTAAGAATCGATATTGCCTTTCACCGGATTATTAAGGAGGCTTCCGCCAATAAATGGCTGGAAAGGTTCCTGGATAATTTATTTATGCAGGCCACCCGGTTCAGGATGAAAAGCCTGGCTCAGGAAGGGCGGATGGTCAATGCCCTGAATGAACACAGGAGGCTGGGCGAGGCTATTACCAGGGGTGAAGCAGAACTGGCCAGGAGATATATGGAGGAACATATCCAGGCCGCCTGGAAGAGCATACTGGCTGTATTTGAGGAGGAGCATAAAGACCAAAAAGGGGTTTGATTTTTCCTTTCGATTTTGTTATAATAAATAACCGGACAGCAGAAAGATGCCGGTTTTTAGCAATAAAAATTCTCTGTACACACTTGACAATAAAACAGGATAATGTTAAACTGTATTAGTCAGGTGTTGCTATATGTGCCCGTAGCTCAACTGGATAGAGCGTCTGACTACGGATCAGAAGGTTAGGGGTTCGATTCCTCTCGGGCACGCCATTTTATTTAAAGTAAATTCACAGGAGGACTTGCACAGACGTGTAAGTTTTTATATGCATAATGATGAGTTTTATATGAAACTTGCCATAGCAGAAGCTGAGAAGGCCCTGGAGATTAAGGAAGTCCCTGTCGGGGCCGTAGTTATCTGTGACGGCAGGGTGGTTGGCCGCGGTTATAACCTGCGGGAGAAGGAACAGGATCCGACTGCTCATGCCGAGCTGATTGCCATAAGGGACGCTGCCCGGAATTTAAAGAGCTGGCGTCTGGATAATTGTGATCTTTATGTAACCCTGGAACCCTGCCCCATGTGTGCAGGGGCCATAGTTCAGGCCCGGATCAGGAGGCTGGTCTTCGGTGCCTATGACCCCAAGTCTGGTGCAACTGGCAGCCTTTACAATATTGTAGAGGATGAAAGGTTGAATCACCAGCTGAGTGAGTTAAAAGGGGGAGTCCTGGCTGAGGAAATCAGCCAGATGCTGAAAAGTTTTTTTAAAAAACTGAGAGATAGTAAACCCATCGGGAAGGGTGGGTGAGTCTGGCTGAAACCGCTCGACTCGAAATCGAGTAGACACCGAAAAGTGTCTCGAGGGTTCAAATCCCTCCCCTTCCGCCATGAATAGAATAGCTATTTTTGATAGAGATGCAAGCATGGAGAGGTGTCCGAGCTGGCTGAAGGAACTCGCCTGGAAAGCGAGTGTAGGCAACCGTCTACCGAGGGTTCGAATCCCTCCCTCTCCGCCATTATTTTTTATAAAAGGCCGTAAAGGCCTATTATAATCTAATAAAAAGTTTGGCCGTACTAGATGGGGCGGTAGCGGTGCCCTGTAACCTGCAACCCGCTATAGCAGGATCGATGCCGAGCTGAGGGTCTATTCTTTTGGGGTCTGGCCCCGGTAAGTGGTGTTGACAGTCGGGTCTTACGCAATGGAGCTTTGTGAACCCCGTCAGGTCCGGGAGGAAGCAGCGGTAAGCAAATGTCTACCATGTGCCGTAAGGGTGCCTGGCTCGAGCTAACTGCCGGGGTAACGCCTGGGGGAGTAGATTCGAAGCAAGGTGTACGGCCATTTTTATTTTCAGGGTTATTTTTTTTATATTCTGAAAGAAGGATATTTTGCAGGAAAACGGTTTTTTTTATAGAAGTCTTAATGGTGAGAATTTATTTCCCGGGAAAGGAAGAAAATCAAAAATGGCGTTTCTTTCACTGTATAGAAAATATAGGCCCCGTACTTTTGAGGATCTGGCGGGACAGCAACATGTTGTCAGGACATTACAAAATGCCCTTAAACAGAACCGGATTGCCCATGCCTATCTATTTGCTGGCCCCCGGGGAACAGGAAAGACTTCTACAGCCAGGCTTTTTGCCCAGGCCCTGAATTGTGTTAAAGGCCCTACCGTTGAACCCTGCGGAGAGTGTGATTCCTGCCGCAGTATTATCTCCGGCCAGTCGGTAGATGTAATCGAGATAGATGCAGCCTCCAACAGGGGTATAGATGAGATCAGGGATTTACGGGAAAAGGTAAAATTTTATCCTACTGAGGGTAAATACAAAGTATATATAATAGATGAGGTACATATGTTAACAAAAGGGGCCTTCAATGCCCTCCTGAAGACCCTGGAAGAACCGCCATCCAATGTTGTATTCATACTGGCCACTACCGAAGCCCATAAGGTACTGGATACCATCCTCTCCCGTTGCCAGCGTTTTGATTTTACCCTTTTATCTTCCGAAGATATTATCCAGCGCCTTGAATATATCTGCCAGCAGGAAAAGGTGAATTATGAACGAGAGGCCTTAAGCCTGATTACCAGTGCCTCCATGGGCGGTTTGAGGGATGCCATCAGCCTCCTGGACCAGGCCATTACCTATACAGACGGTAATCTGAACAGGGAGGCAGTCCAGGAGATGCTGGGGAAGGTGGATTTATCCTTCCTGGGCAGTTTCATGGAGAGGGTGCTGGCCAGGGATACTGCCGCTATCTTGAAGATGACCGGAGAGATTATCGATAGCGGGAAGAGTATCTCTGTATTTGTACAGGATTTAATCAACTTCTTACATCAGGTTATGCTATATAAGGAATGCGGCCGGGATCCTGCTATTTTTAATCTAACTGAAGAGATGTATTCCCGGCTGGAAGAGGTCGCCGGGGGAGTAGATACAGCCCGGCTGATCAGGTTCCTGGATATTTTGACTGATGTGGAACGGCAGCTTACCTTTTCCGAACAACCGAGAATAATCCTGGAATTGGGCTTAATTAAGATGACTGCCCGTACAGAGGAGAATCAGCTGGCAGAGCTGGAGAATAGATTGAGGGAGCTGGAAGAGAAGGTAGAGCAACTGAGCAGGGGAAACCTGTCCCTTGCTGCAGCTTCCAGGCCTGTTGCAGGCGGGACTACGACAGGCAGGAGCAGTACTATCAGCAAGGAAACAGCTCATATAGAAGAAGATACCAGTGCATATAAGCCAGAGGTTCCGGGGGACAGCGGAGCCCAGCAGGAAGCAGGGGAAGAGGCAGCCCTGGCCTATGGTGTTGAAGATATCAGGGATAAATACTGGAAGGAAATTTTAAAGAGGATTAGAGAGAATGATTTTAAGGTTTATGCTTTATTGGCAGATGCCGTACCATTTAGCATAGAGGGGAACAGGCTTTATATACAGGTGCTTGCACAATTCCATAAAAATAATGCCGAAAAACAGGCTGATTTTATTAAAAGAATAATCTACCAGGTCTGTAATTATAATTTTGAACCCGTATTTTTCGTTGAAGGGGAAATGCCGGAAAAAAAAACGGGCCCGGTAAATGATTCTAAAGCTGTTAAACCAGCCAGTAAAGGAAATCCTGTGCAGGAAACAGCCGTGGATAGGGTAGTAAAGGCCTTTAATGGCAAGATTATAAAGGTTGATTATGATGTATTAAAAGATAAAGAAAGTGAACAGGGGGTTTAGAAATGAACATAAATAAGTTAATGAAACAGGCCCAGCAGATGCAGGCCCAGATGGCCAAAATGCAGGAAGAATTGGAGGAGAAGACCGTTGAGGCTACTGCCGGCGGCGGTGTAGTGAAAGTCGTTGTTAACGGAAAACAGGAGTTCCTGGATATCAAGATTGACCCCGAGGCAGTGGACCCGGAAGATGTAGAAATGCTGGAAGATCTGGTCCTGGCTGCTGTAAATGAGGCCCTACGCAAGGTACAGGATATGATACAGCAGGAGATGGCCAGGATTACCGGTGGGATTAATATCCCGGGGATGTTCTAATGAGTTACTATCCCCGGCCGATGGGTAGGCTCATCGGTGAGTTGAGCAAACTTCCCGGTATTGGTCCCAAGACAGCACAGAGGCTTGCTTTCTACATATTGAGTATGAGCAAGGAAAATGTCAGAGAGTTGTCTGATGCCTTAATTGAGGCCAAAGAGAAGATAAATTATTGTTCTGTCTGTAATAACCTGACAGAAGCGGATTTATGTAATTATTGTTCTTCGACCGAGAGGGACCGGAGCCTTATCTGTGTGGTGGAGAGCCCCAAGGATGTAATTGCCATGGAGAGGACCGGTGAATTCCGCGGTTTATACCATGTTCTCCATGGAGCCATTTCACCCATGGATGGCATCGGCCCGGATGAAATCAGGTTGAAAAACCTGATACCCCGCCTGCAGGAGGGTGTTAAAGAGGTCATCGTGGCCACTGATCCGGATACCGAGGGTGATGTCACCGCCATGTACATTGCCAGGCTGTTGAAGCCCCTGGGAGTGAAGGTGACCCGGATTGCCCATGGCTTGCCGGTAGGAGGAGACCTGGAGTATGCCGATGAAGTGACCCTGTCCCGGGCCCTGGAGGGAAGGCGGGAGATTTA
>JANWJZ010000018.1 GCA_025451675.1 Halanaerobiales bacterium
CTATCATTAAACCACCAGGCAGCCCCCAGATAAACATTACGGAATGCCCTGCTTATTGTAGTCAAGGTGGCATAATGGGCCGGATCCAGAACATAAAGGACTATTTTCATACCATCGAATCTATTCAGGAAATATTTCAGGCTATCGACAATCTCAATCTTATGATCGGAAATATCTCCACCGGAATCAGGCCCTAGATTCTCATATAACCAGTCATTATAATCACGTACAGCACCGATATGTAACTGGGTCACCCAGCCAGCCTCTTTATTCAACTCACCAAATTTACAGAAAAGATAAGCTTTATAGTCATTGATTTCCTGCTGACTCAACCCCTCCCCATTATAGGCCTTCCGGTGAATGGCTGCAGCTACCTCCTCCTTAACCTCATAACTCACCGGCTGGGTCAGGCCATGGTCACTGGCCCGGCAGCCATTCTTAACAAAATATTCATGGGATTTCTCCAGAGCCCTGACAAATCCCTGTAGAGTACTGCAATCTTCATCATATCTTTCTGCCATCTCCAGTACAAAGACCTTCCAGTCCTTTTTCTCGATATTCATGGCCCTGTCCGGACGCCAGGTAGGCAGGATCTTGATCTCCTCTATCTCTTTCGCAGCCTGCTGGTGATATTCCAGGGTAGAAGTCGGGTCATCAGTAGTACACATAATCTTTACATTCATATCCTTGAGCAGGCGCCAGGGTTTCATGGCCTCTGTTTTCAACATCTCTTCAGTTTTCTCCCAGATCAACTCAGCTGTATCTTCAGAGATGAGCTCATCAATGCCAAATCTCCGTTTTAAATCCAGATGGACCCAATCATAGGTAGGATTACCGGCAAAATCCTGGAAGACCCTGGCCAGGGCCAGCCATTTCTCCTTATTGGAGGCATTACCGGTTATCTTCTCCTCCGGCACTCCTCTTTTCCGCATCAGCTCCCAGATATAGTGGTCTGTGGCCCCTTCCAGCTGCCAGATATCAGACCAGCCTTCATTTCTGACAATCTCCCCAACATCCCCATGATTATGGGCATCGACTATCGGCAAATCCTTTATATTTTCATAAAGCTGCTTGCCTGTTTTATTCTCCAGCAAATAATCCTCACCCAAAAAGGCCAATTCCATCTCTCCCTTCCCTTATATCTCCTTATTATCCTCTATCCTATTATAACCTGAAAGGAACTGATATATCAATGTTACTACCTTTAAGCAAAAATACAGGTTTAAGTATATAAAATAAGGATCCCTACTATTAAGCATCTGAAATAGGGATCCTGATAAAACAATTTATTTTACATAAAAGCGGAATTCTGTTACCGATTCATACTTTTCTCCAGGCCTTAATATAGTAGATGGAAAATGCTCCTGATTTGGGGAATCGGGATAGTGCTGTGTTTCCAGGCAAAAACCGGAATGCTTTCCATACCTTTGTCCATCCTTACCGGTATGCTCTCCTATACTATTACCGCTATAAAACTGCATACCCGGTTCTGTTGTCCATACCTCCATGGCCCTTCCGCTTTCCTCTTCATGGACCACTGCAGCCTGGCGTAATTCTCCAGCCTTACCATCAAGAACATAATTATGGTCATAGCCGTTTCCATAACCCAGCTGTTGGTTCTCCACATTTATATCCCTGCCAATCTTCTTTGGAGAGCGGAAATCAAAGGGAGTACCCTCTACTGGTTCAAGTTCTCCGGTCGGTATAAGGCCGGCATTGACCGGTGTATATTTCTCAGCATTTATGCATAACTCATGACCCAGTATATCACCATTACCTGCACCTTTAAGGTTAAAGTAACTATGCTGGGTTAAATTCACAGGAGTAGCCTTATCTGTCTCAGCATAATACTCTACCCTCAGGATATCATCATCAGTTAAATAATAATATACTGTCACCTCTAAGTTCCCAGGATAGCCTTCTTCGCCATCCCTGCTTAAATAAGAAAGCTTTAAACCAGTTGCATCATCCTTGTAAACCGGCTCAATATCCCAGAAGACTTTATCAAAGCCC
The DNA here is from genome assembly GCA_025451675.1 of Halanaerobiales bacterium. Lineage (GTDB taxonomy): Bacteria > Bacillota > Halanaerobiia > Halanaerobiales > DTU029 > DTU029. The sequence continues at coordinate 2,014 of JANWJZ010000018.1, forward strand.
TTATTACCTCCATGGAGATGACAGGGTATCCCTCCTGGCTCATCATTTAAAGCCAGTTTATATTCTTTACCATCCAGTACAAAGCGGCCATTGGCGATTCTATTGCCAAACCTGCCGATTAAGGCGCCAAAGAAAGGTGAATCAGCAAGATAATCCTCCAGATTATCATAGCCCAGCGCAATATCACTGAACTCCCCATTTTTATCCGGAAGGAAAATTTTTGTGATTATACCTCCATAATTTATTGCAGTTAGCTCAAGGCCATTTTTGTTTCTAAGGGTATATTGAAAAACCTCTTTTCCATCAGGTAAAACTCCAAAAGGAGCAATTGTTACTTCACGCTCTTTTGCCATTTTGCCCATTAATAATCTCCCCTTTCAATTATTTCAGTAAACTGCTCATTCATCTTCATTTCAATCAATCCTGCTTTAGGCCAACTCCCTGGCCCCGGCTGCAGGCCAGGTAACATAAATCTCCATATCTTTACCAGTCTCCTGATCATAAGCTTTCTTTACATTAGCAATAAAATCATCGATGTAATCCTTATGAACAAGATTTACAGTACAACCGCCAAAACCGGCACCGGTCATCCTGGCCCCCAGAACTCCCTTCTGTTTCAGGGCCAGTTCCACCAGTAGGTCCAGTTCCGGGCAGCTGACCTCATAATCATCCCTCAGGCTATAATGGGATTCAGTCATCAGTTTCCCGAAGGTTTCTAAATCATTCTTCCTTAATGCTGAAACCGCCATCAGCACCCGGTTATTCTCCGTTATGACATGACGGGCCCGCCGGTATGTAATTTCCTCCAGCCCGCCTCCTTCCTTTTCCAGCTCCTCCACTGTTACATCCCTCAGGGCCAGCACCCTGTGATCCAGCCTTTCTGCAAAATATCGGCTGGCTTTCTCACACTCCTCCCTGCGCTGATTGTATTCTGAATCTACCAACCCCCTCTCTACCCTTGAATTACAGATTACCACCTGATAATCCTCTATAGCAAAGGGAACCAGCTCATACTCATTGCTGCGGCAATCAATCAAAAGGGCATTACCCTCTTTACCCAGCCGGGATATATACTGGTCCATTATTCCGCAGTTTACCCCCACAAAATTATTCTCTGCCCTCTGGCAGAGCAAAGCCATCTCTACTGGCTGGATATCCAGATCATTGAGAGAGGCTATAGTATAAGCTGTCACTACTTCCAGGGCTGCTGAGGAACTCAGGCCAGAACCTATCGGGATATCACCGGTAAAGATAAGATTCATACCCTGTATATAATAGTCCATTTTCTTTATCTCATCTATAACACCTTTTATATAATTGGCCCAGAAATCCTCCTTTTCAAATTCCAGATCCAGGAGAGAAAAAATAACCTCCCGGCCATAATCCAGGGAATAGGCCCTGACTTCCTGGTCATCCCTCAACTGGGCCAGCATGGTTATATTTTTATCAATGGCCATTGGTAAAACAAAACCATCATTATAATCAGTATGTTCCCCAATCAGATTGACCCGGCCTGGTGCAGCAAAAGCCCCCTTCCTGAGGCCTGTATCCGGAAACCTTTCTTCAAAAATCTGCCATAGTTCTTTTAATCCTCTCATGACAGGCTGCTCCTTTCTTTAAATATCTGGACTAATCCTTTCATAATAATATTTATTCTGTAACAGGTTCTGTTTCCCTCAACTCTGCGGCTTTCTCTTCTGCCAGAGCATCGACAATAAATGTCCCGGCACCTGCTTCACTGCCGGCCAGATATTTCAACTTATTCTCTGTCCGGTATGGTGGATAAAACTCTATATGGAAATGAGAATAATCCTCCCCGCTGCCATCTGTGGGCTGTTGATGGATGGCCATTATATAGGGGAATACAAAACCGAACAAATTATCATACTTTTGTATGATTGTCCGTAAAATAAAGGCCAGATCCTCTATTTCTTTTTCCCCGAATACCTTCAGGGAAGGTAGGTGTTCATTGGAATAGATATGCTCTTCATAAGGATATCTGGCAAAAAAGGGCACAAAGGCCGTAAAGGAATCATTACTGGCCACTATCCTCCTGCCATCCCGGCACTCTTCTTCCAGCACACTACAGAAAAGACACTTTCCAGTCTCCTCTAAATATTCCCTGCTGGAGTCTAATTCTTTCTTAATCTTTGGTGGTATAAAGGGATAAGCATAGATCTGGCCGTGGGGATGTTGCAGGGTAACCCCTACCTCTTCCCCCCTATTTTCAAAGATAAAAACATAATCAATAAAATCTTTTGCCCCCAGTTCCTCATAACGGTCCTTCCAGACTTTAATCAGTTTAATGAACCTGCTCAAAGGCTCCTTTGACATGATACCATCATGCTTTGCTGTAAAGAGGACCACCTCACAGATACCTTCTGCCCCGGCCACCGGATACAGGTCGCTGCCAGGCACAGCCGGTTCCGGGGCTATGGGTTGTAAAGAAGGAAACCTGTTCTGGAACACAACCAGATCATAATCTTCAGCCGGTACTTCTGTTGGAAATCCCCCCTCCCTGGTGGGACAGAGGGGACAGTAGTCCTTTGGTGGTTTATAGGTCCGCTCCTGCCGGTGTGTTGCTGTAATAACCCATTCTTTATTTATGGGATCCCAGCGCAATTCAGACATATCCTTTTCCTCCTGACTTTCTAAATTATTTGCGGAATATTTTATTTTTACAACTAAAATCACTTCATTTTACTTATTATTGCTGTTATTTTCTTTGCCCTGGCTTTCCTTTGCCTTTAAATCAACTTTTTCTTTAAATTCATAAAAAATGAGATAACGGCCGTCTTCCTTCATAATTTCCCTTTTAACCATTTCCACCAAAACCACCCCCTTTATGCCACCTCCAGGCTGATTCAATGATGGTTCTCAGATCTGGATAAAGGGGTTTCCAGCCCAGTTCTCTTTTTATCTTATCTGAACTGGCCACCAATACAGCCGGATCCCCTGGTCTTCGCTCTGCTATTTCAGCATCGATCTCCTTCCCAACAACTTCTTCAGCAACCTCTATTACCTCTTTTACAGAATATCCTTCTCCATTTCCCAGATTATAAACCCTGCTCTCCATCCCCTTTACCAGTGCCTCTACCGCCAGGATATGGGCATCAGCCAGGTCTTCTACATGGATATAATCCCTGATACAGGTACCGTCTTTTGTGGGATAATCATCACCAAAAATATAGA
>JANWJZ010000019.1 GCA_025451675.1 Halanaerobiales bacterium
AGTTATAAGCGGTTATCACCTTCTGTCACCTCTTGATCGAAGAGAGGATTTACAGGCAAAAATTTATATTGACCGCAATGATTCAAATAAATATGCTGTTGAGCTTTTTAGAAATGATACTATTGTTGCTCTTTAGGCCAGTTTACCCGTCACTTCAATAAAAGCCCTGTTAGTCCTGGAGTATTGTCCCCGGCTAACAGGGCTTTTTATTCCCAGCATATTCTTACCTATTCGTGTAGTAGTCAAACTTGCTATATATTGATATATTAAAATAGAAAATGGGAAAACGAGGAGTTTCATATGAAAAACAGTTTATAAAGGGGTTATGATGGTTTTTTGTGTATAAATATAAGTATAAGTAAATGGTATTGCTAAATTTGTATATCGTCAAATACCAACAGTTTTGTTGCAATTAAGCGTGAGCGGATAGGAACAATGGCGAAGACGCAAAAGAGAATTTTCAATATATCCATCGGGATAAAAGGAAATACAGCAATAACAAGAGATGCATAGAATGTGTTGCCTGTTGTGATGCTAAGCCATGTTGTTCCGCCCATATATAAAATTATGTGTGCAATACACATAGCAATAGCGGCTTTTAAGAATAAGATTCCCTTACTTTGCCTGTGCTCAGCCAGTAAGTTTCTCTTACTGTTAAGTGCCATTGCTACGATCCAGGCCATAAGCGGGTAAACTATTAGGTAACCGCCTGTAGGTCCAAATAGAACACCTATACCACCTTTAAAGCCCCCAAATACTGGAACACCCATCATACCTAATATCAGATAACAGATTTGGGAGTATAGTGCATGTTTTGGTTTTAAAAGAATACCTGATATGTAAACTGCAACTAAGCCAAAAGATATAGGTACAGGTGAAAAAGGAATTGGTATAGCAATTTGGGCCAGCACAGCTGTTAAGGCAGCAAAGAAAGCAATAATAGTAAGGCTTTTTACAGATAATGTTGATTCTTCATTTTTCCTTCTCATTTTTATGACACTCCTTATTTAGAAACTGTCAACCTAAAACTATTATACAGGTGACACAAAAAATGTCAACCTATATTTTTAACCGGGTTGACTATTTTTCCTTTTATTATATCATTAATAACAAAAGGAGGGAGAATATGCTACAAGAGAAAGTCTTGTATATATTGGAAAAAAACAGGGGAAAAGTTATTACAGGTGGAGAAATATCAAGACAACTGGGTGTGAGCAGAAATGCTGTCTGGAAAGCAATCAACTCTCTTAAACAAAATGGTAATAATATTGAATCCCTGCCAAATAAAGGTTACCGTCTGGCTGTAGATAGTGATGGCCTTTGTAAACAAATAATACAGGAAATGTTGACAACTGAAAAATTAGGATCAAGAATTCAACTACTTGAAACAATAGATTCTACCAATACTTATCTTAAACAACAGGATCTGAGTAATATGCAGGAAGGTTTTGTTGTTCTGGCTGATGAACAAACAGGTGGCAGAGGACGCTTAAACCGTTTCTTTTTCTCGCCAAAACATAGTGGTGTCTATCTCAGTGTGTTACTCAAACCGAATCTGCCTCCGGAAAAAAGCAGATTATTGACTATTTGTGCTGCTGTCGCTGTAAGCAATGCTTTACATAAGGTTTGTGGAGTGATATCTCAGATAAAGTGGGTTAATGATATATTTGTTGGAGGTAAAAAGATTTGCGGTATATTGACTGAAGCATCTTTATCTGCGGAAATGCAATCTTTAGATTATGTGATTGTTGGCATTGGAATCAACACAGGTGAAATACCGGAAGAAATAGAGGACATTGCTACTTCTGTGTTGGAAGTAACTGGTGAAAAGGGATTCCGGAATAAATTAGTTGCAGAAATTTTAAATCAACTTGAAGAGGTTTATTTTGCTTATCTTTTGTCTGGAAAGGAATCAGAAATTTTATCGGCTTATTCCGAAAAGCTTATATATATCAATGAAAAGGTCCTGGTAAAGATGTATGATGAGACCTTTGCAGCAACAGTATTGGGAATAGATGATACAGGCAGCCTTATCGTGAAAAACGATGAAGGTCAGGTCCTTCATATCAACACCGGAGAGATATATAGAAAGTCTCAAATTGATTTATAGGACTTAGATTTTTTTAATATAAAACAGAAGATTTATACAAACGGAAGTTTCAAAAGTGGCTGGAAAGCGCATTGAGCGTAATATATTCCATTCTGCTGAAACCCTCGATATGTTCTTAAGGGAATATATCGAGGGTATATTTTTTCGTCATGAATTGGTATGTAAATTCGAGAGAATATAGTAGACAGAGGTCAGGTAAGAGTGATAAAATAGAGGAAAATATTCTATATGATACGAAAAAACTGGCTGTTTCCCACTTGACAGGTGCTGAATGGAGTGTGCTGAAATCAGCTCATGAAAACGAGATTAAAGCTGTTGACATTATGAGAAAAAGTATTTAACATTTGATGATTGAGGGTGAGGAGTTTAAACTCCTCACCATTTTTTTAAATCCTCTGCACAAATGGTTAAAATAGGGAGTTATGTAACAGCACGGGTAGAATGCCTCTATAAAACAGAAAAAGGCGATAGCGTAGTTATAAGCGGTTAGCACCTTCTGTCACCTCTTGATTGAAGAGAGGATTTACAGGCAAAAATTTATATTGACCGCAATGATTCAAATAAATATGCTGTTGAGCTTTTTAGAAATGATACTATTGTTACTCTTTAGGCCAGTTTACCCGTCACTTCAATAAAAGCCCTGTTAGTTGCTAAGTATTGCCCCTGCTGACAGGGATTTTTGTTCCATTGTCCAATTCCAGCATGTTCCAGTTCGTTTAAATATCCCTCCTCATATTCTCTCAGTTCCAGATAGGCTTTCATCAACTGGATATGGTTATGAAAATCATGCCTCCAGCCCCGCATCTCCCTGTAGATGTTTTCAACCTCATTATAGTATTTGGCCATCAGCTCATCCTGGAATGTGGCTATACGCCTGTCCACCAGTTTGTATAGTATGTACCTCAGGATGGGAACAAGGATGACGGTTAAGGAGGCAAGGCTGGCAATTATAGCATAGGTTTTCCGGACTACCATAAGTTCCACCTCTGTTGATTTAGTAAATAGACTTGTTTATATATATTATTCTATATTTTGCTTTAACTGCCTTTTGATAACTATAAAACTACCTATTCGTGTAGCAGACAAACAATGGTATTAAATGGTATAATAATAATAAGAAAAAATCACAGAATACGAAATTGATTATAGAAAATGTAGGTTTAGGAAAAATAATCCCTAAAATATTAAAGATTAACTTAAAAGGGGCTATAAGTAAGTATGAGAAAAGAAAAATTAATAAATATCTTTAAGGATTTAGCTAAAGTGTATTTAGTGTATCTAATTTTTGATATTGTCTGGCCTGATGCTGATATGAGAAATATAAGTACTCAATTATTTTTGCAAAAAAACTTTATACATTTCATTAAGCGAGGTATACCAGTATATTTATCAGTTAAGTTATTTTTCTTTTTTAAATAAGAATAAACGTAATTATTTTATAGGTTAAGAAACTCTTCTCCTAAATCCATATAAAAAATAGTTTATAAAGGGGTTATAATCATGACAAAAGAACAAATACATACAATTATTAAACACTTAATTATATATTATTTAGTGTTCCTTGCTGTTGATATACTGCTACCTCGTTCAGAGATAAAAAATATTAAAATACATGAAAACACCAGATTGTTTTTAAGAGAAAATTTTAGGTATTACTTAAAAGTTGCTATACCATCATATATTTCAGTTAGATTATTTTTCTTTTTTAGGTATAAATAAAGGAAACACTTGCGCAAGAGAGTGTGGAAAATGGTATAATTAACCTGGATTCTATAGCGTTTTGTAAAGGGGACTCATCATGATTGTATTAATAATGGATAGTTATGGGTTAAATGAAGAAACAAAAGGAAATGCAATCATGGCAGCCAATACACCCAATCTGGATTATTATTTTGCCAATTATCCCAACACAGTGTTACGTGCCAGCGGCCGAGATGTCGGCCTGTTGGATGGCCAGATGGGGAACTCGGAAGTTGGCCATATCAATATAGGGACGGGAGGATAGTCTACCAGGATTCATTAAGAATCACTGAATCCATTGAGAAGGGCGAATTTAAGGTACTATGCCATGGATAGGGATTCCATGTGGGACAGGGTTAAATTGGCCTATGCAGTGTAGTATATAAACCAATAGCGTTAATCAACGGATTGGGGGAATATATCAGCAAATTAGGTTATAAACAATTAAGGATAGCAGAGACAACCAAATATGCCCATGTAACATTTTTCTTTAATGGCGGAGTTGAGGAAAAATACGAAGGGGAAGACAGGGTCTTAATACCCTCACCAAAAGTAGATACATTTGATATGAAACCGGAAATGAGTGTCTATGAAATTACAGAGGAAGTAATCAAAAGAATAAAAGCAAAAAAGTATAATCTAATAATATTAAATTATGCCAATGGGGATATGGTAGGGCATTCTGCAAAGTTGGAGCCAACACGTATTGCGATTGAAACAGTAGATGAATGTGTTTCTAAAGTGGTTTCAGCGGTAAGGGAAGAAAAGGGAACTGTTATAATTACAGCTGATCATGGTAATGCTGAGCAGTTGATTAATTATGAGACCGGAGAACCGATGACCTCCCATACAACCAATTTAGTACCTTTTATTTTAATAGGGGAAAAGGGAGTGGAATTAAATGAAGGGAGACTTGCTGATATTGCTCCAACTATATTGGATATCATGGGTTTAGAAAAAGCAGTGGAAATGACCGGACAATCCCTGGTAAAAAAAGTATATGATTAATCTGCTCAATCGGGTACTGCCATTTAATAATATCCTTCATATTGAACCCTCGATATGTTCTAATGGGAATATATCGAGGGTATATTTTTTCGTCATGAATTGGTATGTAATATTCCAGAGAATAGTAGACAGGGGTATTGAGAAATTGATCCATAATAAATAGCAACTTTTATCAACCATTAAGATTAAAATTATTGTATATTATAATCAGGTGATGACTATGGACTACAGAGAGCATATAGCCAGAGCGGTTGAATACATTGAAAAAAATCTGAAAAATGAAATAGACTTAGCTGCCTGTGCAAAGGCCTGTGGTTATTCCAAATATTATTTCCTGCGAATCTTCAAGGAAGTGACGGGGATGACCCCGGCTGATTATATAAGGAAAAGGCGCCTGAGTGAAATTGCCAGGCGGATCTGTAATACTGATGAATACATTTCGGAAATCGCCTTTGCCTATGGGTTTAATTCAAAAGAAAACTTTACCCGTGCCTTTAAGGCTGAATTTCATATTCTGCCTTCAGAATACAAAATGGCACAAAATAGTTTAAAGCTTTATGAACCTCTGTCTTTTGAAACTAAACCATTCTGTGTTATTCCGGAAATCATCACTATTCCCGGCATTTCTCTGACTGTCTATAAAAGTGATGAGGATTATCCACCGAATTTCTGGAATAAATACAATGCCAGGAAGTTTTCCCTTCGTTTATCAGGTGGCAAGATTTGTGAGGATTTTGGTGTGAGTAAATGGAATAGCATAGAGAATAAGCTTGATTATTATATCGGTATCCGTACAGAAGATGCAACAGGAGATATTTCAGGGACAGAGGAGCTCATAATACCAGCTGGCCTGTATGCTTTATTCCAGACACCAGTAGCCACTCATATTAATTTTGTAAGTACTATTCAACGCACCTGGGAATATATCAATACAGTCTGGTTGCCTCAAAACGATTACAGGCGTAGAGATAGCTATGAATTTGAGACCTATATTGAACAAAGCCATGCTTTTTCTGAGAAAATCTATATACCGATTGAGGAAAAGTAGTCGCAGAAAATTGATCCGGTTAAAATATCGGGTTAGCAAGTTAAATAAAAAAATAAAAAAAGAATGGAGGTTATTTTATGAAAAAACTTAATATTTCCTGGGAGGGAATACACGACAGTACCGGCTACCTGTTTTCTTTTGCAAAATCCCTGGCCTGTGCTGTAAAAAACAGTCCATGGCCGGAATATACGGAGGATATTGTGGCAACCAGTGGATTTGCCTTCCGCATGTGGGTATCAGCTGATCTTTGTCCGTCAGCCACCAGTATCTGGGAGTTTGATAATCAAAAGCCGTGGGTAGAAAGCGGTGGTTTGACCTGTGATTATGTTGGCCGCTATTGGGGGCAGGATAATATTGAGGAGGAAAAACGACTGGAGGCAATCGCAAAGATCAAAAGTTCCATAAATAATGGTATTCCTGCTATATCATGGGATACAGGATTGCCGGAATGGGGTTTGATCACCGGTTATGATGAAGACGGGCAAATGTTTTCTATATTATCCATAGTAGAAGACGATAGTCCTGCAAGTAGCCAAATGCCCTTTGCTCAGCTTGGAAAGCGTGAAATTCCACTATTGTCTGTGTTGACAATAACAGGTAAGAGTGATAAAACAGAGGAAAATATTCTATATGATACGAAAAAACTGGCTGTTTCCCACTTGACAGGTGCTGAATGGAGTGATGAAAATGCCAGCGGCCTTGAAGCCTATCCTGCCTTGATCCGGCACTTTGAAGAGGATTTTAACCCGGATTTATCATGGAATATGGAATATTTCCTGGGTACATATGGGGCATTGAAATATTATGCCTGGAAGTATTTCGAGAAAATCAAAGAGACTGAGCTTGCAACGATTTATAAAGCAGTATTTGAAGCATGGCAGGAAGCATTCGAAATAAAAACCAGCCAGGATATAAGCCAGTTAGAAGTGCGGGTCAGGATTTCAACATTACTGAAGTCGGCTCATGAGAATGAAATTCAGGCTGTGGACATTATGAGTAGAAGTATTTAACATATGATAATTGAGGGTGAGGAGTTTAAACTCCTCACCATTTTTTTTAGACCCCCTATCTCATTTGACTTACAGATCAACTGTTAAAATATTGGATAGGCTAAGTTAAGTATATATAATACATAAAAGGCCATGTTTTTTATCATATTAATATAAAAAGCTACAGGAAAGGATAATGTTATGAGTAATGATACTGTAAAGCTTTTAAGGGAATGCAATGCTGGCTGTAAATCGGCAACCAACAGTATGGAACAGGTCCTGCGGTATCTTGACAATGAAGACCTCAAGAACTTAATAGATGAATATAATGATAAGCATATTAAGCTCGGGGATGAATGTCATCAGATGCTAAATGAACTTGATGAAGAGGAAAAAGATCCGGATAAAATGGCAAAAACATTTTCCTGGATCAGTACTGAAGTAAAACTAATGATGAATGATAACTCCCAAAAGATAGCGGAATTAATGATAGATGGTTGTAATTTGGGGATAAAATCGCTCAGTAAATATATTAATCAATATAAGAATGCCTCCAATGAAAGCGTTGATTTAGCAAAGAGGCTTATAAAAATAGAGCAGGAATTTATGAATGAGCTACTTAAATATTTATAAAAAGATCAGCTCATGTTATAAAATTCTTATAATATGATTAGTGAAACCTATATTTTAACTATATAAATGAAAGGGATTGAGATGTTTATTCCTGATCGTATTATATTTCAAAAAGATTCCTTAAACTATGAAATATCTCAGAAAATATTAGACCGATTCGGAGATAACAAAAATATAGAGATAATAACTTTGAGTTCAAATAGGTATAAACAGCATATACCTGGTGATGATTTATATTCAATGTATCGTGAAGGTAAAAAAACCTTAATAGTAGGTGTAAAGAAAGGTTTTAAATTCCAGACCTGTAAGCCTTCAGCCCATTACCAACTGCCACTTGTATCAGGTTGTATGGGCCAGTGCGAATATTGCTATTTGAATACAAGATTGGGAGATAGACCATTTATAAAAGTGTATGCCAATATAGATGAGATACTTGAACAGTCAGGAAGATATACTAACGAAAGACTGCCTGACATTACTATTTTTGAGGGAGCTGCAACCTCTGATCCAGTACCGGTAGAGCCTTATACTAATTCTCTGGAGAAAGCCATATTATTCTTTGGTGCCAATAAATACTCCAGACTCCGTTTTGTCACAAAATACAATGATATTGATACTTTGCTTAATTTAGAACACAATGGTCACACTGAGATAAGATTCAGTTTAAATACACCTAAAATTATAAAACAGTATGAGCATGCAACTGCTTCATTAAAAAAGAGAATCGAGGCAAGCATTAAAGTGGCAAAAGCAGGGTATCCTACAGGGTATTTAATAGCACCGGTATTTATATATGATAACTGGAAAGAAGATTATAGGGATTTATTATTAGAAATAAATAAAATGTTGCCCGGGAATTTAAAATACCCTATTACTTTTGAAGTCATCTCTCATCGGTATACTACTGTAGCAAAGGATAGGATTATGCAGATTTTCCCCGATAATACGCTTGATATGAAGGAAGAAGAACGCAAATTCAAGTACGGTCAATTTGGTTATGGCAAATACTTATATCCTCCTGAAAGTCTTAATGAGATAAAAGAGTTTTTCCAGAAAGAAATCGATGAGATATTCCAGCATAAAGAAATTAAGTATATTATCTAAAGAGCATTCGGCCTATTGAAATCAGCCCTTGAAAATTAGATTCAAACTGTAAAGATTATGAGTAAAAGTATTTGACATATGTTGATTAAGGGTGAAGAGTTGAAACTTTGCCCTTTTTGTTTTTAT
>JANWJZ010000020.1 GCA_025451675.1 Halanaerobiales bacterium
AGAAAGACTGGAAGAACTTTAAAAGGGTGAATCGTTTACCGGTACCCTTTTATCTCAGGATTTTTTATGGCGGGTTAAACAGTAGGCTTAAAAAAATGAATACAGTATATAAATATCGTAAGAATGAAGGTTTCGTAGATGCCTATATCAATCATCGTCTATGGAAACATCAGGAGGTATTAAAGGCAGAGATTGATGAAAAGCAGCTGAATAAGAAGCAGAAGCTGGCCCTGCAGACCATGAGAGGTATAGCCTATTACTGGTTCGGTGAGAAGGAAAAAGCCAGTGAGTACCTGAAAGCTGCTAATGTAAGAGGAAACTTTCTTCTGGATGAGGCCTCCTATTATGCAGCATTAATAGAATTTGAGAAGGGCAATTATGAGGAAGCAGAGCAACAGTTGAAAAACTATCGTTCATTGTGGTATAGTGATGTCCCTGAAGGACACGATCTGGTCAGGCGCCTGGATTCAAAATTCGGGAGGTTGAAGTTTTTTGGAGAAGATGGGTAATTACTTTAAATTTATATTTATTTTATTGATTTTAGGATTGCTTATATTAGGTATAAATAGATATTATCCGGAAAATAAAGACGTTCTGCGGAAGTTTAAACTAAAAGGAGATGTATATACTGCTCAGTTTTATGATGATTCAAAAATAATAGTGACAGGCACCATGGGTTTTGGATTAAAATGTCTGGATATAGAAAAAGGTAAAGTACATTGGTCAGAAGATAAAGATAAAATAGTGTCTACACTAAATAAGCCTTTTATTTATAATGGTTGTTTATTTACAGGTACAGACCGCTCAAATTGCATATACAGGATAGACATTTCAACCGGAGAATATCTGGAAATATATGAAATTGATGGAATAGCGATTCTAACGGGAGTATCAGATGAACAATTGTATTTTATAGCCAGAGCTAAAGACTATAGCAGCTATAAACTCCAGGTACTGGACTTTGATACTGGAAATGTAAGTACAATATATGAGTTCCAGGATAAGTTGACTCATGTAAGAGATCCACTGATATTTTACAAGGATTACATCCTTGTATCTACATTACAGAAAACGACAGGAATTTCTTATACTCCATTAATAGGAAAAATGGAAATTTAATTTGGAAAATAGAATTACCCGTGACAGGGATGCGAATGTCAAATGTCATTTATGATGAAGAAGATAGTATTTACTGGGTAGATAGGGATAAAAACCTGTTATATGAAAAGAATCTAGAGACGGGTTTCACAGATTCAATTCAGTTGGAAGATATTACTAGCTTCTGTCTGAAATTTGATGGTGAACATATATTGATATATGGGAAAATGGAGGAAATAGGAACGCCAAATATGTATTACTCCGGATTATATCTTTATAATGTAAATGATAGATATATAAGAACTATACATATTAATTACAATAATGCATTAGTCAATGGTGATAAAATAATTTACGAGTATAGGAATAAAATCTTTATATATTATCTGGAAACTGGAGAAAGCAGGGAAATATATTCATTCAAAGAAGAATTGGTAGACATGTTTGCTACAGAAAAATATCTTTTACTCATGTTAACCAGAGATGTAGTAAAGGCACATGTTGGATATGAACCATATAAATATGTATTGTTATCGCTTTAGTGTATGAACAATCAGGAATGACAAACTTTTTAGTGAGATCTGGGTTGTAATCAGTACAGACAGGATAAGAAGAAAAAAGGTGATAACTTTGGTATCTAGGAAAAAAGATTATTAGAAACTATCTAAAATCAAAAGTTCCTTTAATCATAAGTTTACTTGTAACCATCATGCTTATTTCCTGTATTTTTATTGGCTTTTTCATGTTATATATAGGCTCAGTTATTTCCAGAAAAAATAAAGTCATAATCAGGGAAAGGAAAGAGCATCAGGATAAGTTAGTACAGACCATGCTTGAATCAATTTCATTTGCCAGGGATTTACTCATCTTCAATAGCTGGGGCTGGCAGACCAGGGAATATAATCAGCAAAATAAAGGAGTCATAAGCACCGAGGTTTCCAGTTCTCTACTCCTGAATATATTAAATTCTGTATTGGAAATGCTGTGTGGGAAATCCACTATCCTGAAGCTTATTTTAGGACTGTTACCGCAATTTAGCGGTAAGATACTGATAGATGGCAGGGAAGTCAATTACGAGGATTTGTGCAGCTCTCCCTTTATGGCAGGAGCCTTCCAGGATCCATACATATTCAAAGATACAATTCTACACAATATAGCTTTAGGTGCTGTAATAGACATAGATTTAATGGATAAATGTATTACAGCAGTAGAACTGGCGGAAACAATTGAAATGCTTCCAGATGGCCTGAGTACTGTGATAGGTGAAGGGGCCCGGGAACTATCTACAGGCCAGAAACAAAGGATTGGAATAGCAAGGGCACTATATAAAAAGCCAAAACTACTGGTTCTGGATGAAGCAACTGCCTCCATTGATTCAAGTACCGAGGAAAAGATATTGAGGAATATAAAAGAGGCTTTTCCTGGGACACACCAGGAGTTAGTCGAAGAATGCACTGCCTACAGGCAATTGTATCTAAATCAAATATAAATTAAATGAGTAAAATAGATAGAAACCGTGGTTTTATTTAAATAATTTTACACAAAATAATACCTCCAGGCGGGCAATCATGAGACTGTCTGCCTGGAGGTATTATGTCAGTAGATAAAGATCTACTTTTTATGTTATAAGGAGGGGTTACGCAGGAATGTTGCTTGTGATAACCTGTTTATCCTTCCAGCCACCTTTCACGAATCGAATCGTAAAGGCAATGCCCCTGAATATCCAGTCCATGGTCATGGCAACCCAGACACCAAATACGCCAAGCCCCAAGGTATTACCCAGTATATAACTGAAGCCAACCCGCCAGACCCACATGGAGACGATGGCAATTACCATTGTAAATTTTACATCACCTGCAGCCCGTAAGGGATTGGCCATGGTGAAGGATAGTGGCCAGAACAATACACACATGATATTGTAATAACGGAGCAGTTTGATAGCTAATTCTTTAGTTTCAGGTGTTAAATTATACATAGTGAAGATTTGGGGAGCAAAGACAAAAATAAATAGATTTGTAAAAGCAAGAGTAGCGATTGTTATCTTCATCATTTTCTTTGTATAATAAACTGCCTGATCATAGTCACCTGCTCCAACACACTGGCCGACGATGGTTACAAGAGCCAGCCCGATAGCGGAACCCGGGATGGTAGCAAAGCCGGAGACTGTCATGGTGACTGCATTGGCTGCAATGGCTGCTGTGCCAAAACTGGCTATAAGGCTCATAACCAGTATTTTCCCAATTTGGAACATGCTGTTCTCCATTCCATTGGGTATTCCAATCCTCAGAATCTGCCTGATCATGGGGAAATTAAATTTAAAGGAAAACTTATCGATATGGATTACATATATAGGTTTTCTTATAAGGATCAACATGATTACAGCAGCCACAATCCTGGAGACCAATGTAGGGATACTTATCCCGGCTACCCCCAGGCCTACTCCATAAATCAGGATGGCATTACCAACTATATTGATAATATTCATGATCAGAGAGGTGAACATGGAGACCCTTGAGTTTCCCATAGCCCGGAAAAGGGCTGCACAACTATTATAAAGGCTTAAGAAAGGAAAAGATAAGGCCGTATAGAAGAAATAGATCCGGGCATTTCTCATGACTGAACTATCAACCTGGCCAAATATTGCCTGCAGGATAGCCCTGTTGCCGATTAAGGCAATGAACATCAAGGCAAGGGAAATAGCCCCGGAACTCAGGATAAGCTGGTTGGCAGACCTGTGGGCATTGTCCTGATCCCTTTTACCTAAATATTGTGCAGTAATAACGGCTCCTCCTGTAGCCAGTGCTGCAAAGATATTAATCAATAGAACATTAATAGTATCAACAAGGGAGACACCGGATACGGCGCTTTCCCCTACAGCGGAAACCATAACTATATCAGCCATACCTACTGCAACAGCCAGAAATTGTTCAATTATCAGTGGTATGATCAATCTTTTTAATTCTTTTCCTGAGAACATCAATTCCATGAAACACCTCTCCTTATTATTTCACTTACCGGGGGATATACAGTATTATACGGTATATCTTCATATACCCTTAATATGAAAAAGCTACCCCTAAAAAACAAAAAAAGCGCAGGTCAAGTCATGATGACTGAACACAACGCTTGGTCAACTCCTACGGGGTTAGCTGACGGGTTCGGGCTGCCAAGTTACCCTACCTTAGAAAAGGATTCACCCCATTATTGGTTCCCCCGTTTTTATTATAAATTCGGAGATTACTAAATTATTTAGTTTTAGGAAAATCAATAATTAAGTATTTATGCTTCTAAATTTATATTAACACAAAAACCTGGCGAATTCAAGGGAAATTTTCCTTAAATCTGCCAATAAGAAACAAAAAAATTATAGGAGGAATTTTTATAGTAATCAAGAAGTAACTAAAAAGATAAGAGAAATTAATTATATGTTCAGGGGTGAATCATGGTGAGATATTTTAAGAAATTAGTAGGTGAGAAGGTCTATTTGTTTCCCATAAATCCTGGCTGAAGATTTTGATTCAAATTTATCTGGACAATGTATTGCCTGAGTAAGGCTTTTATGATGTTGTTTAATATGATATTATTTAAAATAATATTATTAGAAGCAAAAGAATATTAATGAAAATAACCCCGATATGGAGCAAATAACAGGGATTGATATTAGGAGGAAATTAAATGCAGGAAATTATACTGGATATAATTAATCAATTTGGTTATATTGGTGTATTTTTGTTAATTGCCATTGAAAATATTTTCCCGCCCATACCCTCAGAAGTGATTTTAACCTTTGGCGGTTTTATGACGACCTTTACTGACATGAATGTATGGGGAGTGATTATAGCCGCAACGATAGGCTCAGTTCTGGGGGCGGTAGCTTTATATAGCCTGGGGTGGATACTGAGTCCAGAACGGCTTGAGAATATATTTGACAGTAAGTTCGGGAAAATGATGCGTTTGAAAAAGGAAGATGTCGGGAAGGCGGAAAGCTGGTTTGCTGAATATGGCACTAAAGCAGTTTTTCTGTGCAGGTTTGTTCCCATTGTGCGCAGTTTGATTTCCATACCGGCAGGTATGGCGAAGATGAGTTGGGTTAAATTTTTGCCCTTAACAATAAGCGGTACCTTCATCTGGAATCTGGTTCTGGTCCACCTGGGCAGATTGGCAGGAGAGGCCTGGGAGTCAATTGTTTCATATATAAATGTTTATTCCAGGATAGTTCTCGTTATCCTGGTTATAATTGTTTTAGTTTCAGTTGTTATCTTTTTAAAGAAAAGGTTTATAAATGAAGATAAATAATAAAATTAGTTGAGGATGGAAGGATATAAAACATAGATTTTTGAGGCCAATTTAGATTCACGATTTACATTTATAAGGTGGATTCCTGGATATGAATAAAAAAAGAATTAAGAAGAGAGATAGAATTAAAAGGCTGTTAGAGAAGAATAAGGATCTTTTCAAATGTCCTGTCTGTAATGAGGCCATGTTTATGGATAATTATAGTTTAACCTGTAATAGTGGCCATAATTTTGATCTGGCCAGGAAGGGATACCTTAATTTATTGTTATCAGGGAATCCTCCTGTTTATTCCAGGGAATTATTTGAGGCAAGGCATGAGGTTTGTAAGGCAGGCTTTTATACACCCCTGATTGAGGAGATGGCAAAAATAATTGTCGATTACAGAAAAGCCATTGATCAGGAAAAAGAATGTATTCTGGATGCAGGTTGTGGTGAGGGTTCTCATATCTACAGTCTTTCGCAAATTCTAAAAGGAGAACAGGATTATACATACTTTGAAGAAAAACTGAAATATACCTGTTTTAAAGAAGAGCAGAACTGTACCTATATTGGGGTGGATATTTCCAGGGATAGTATCAATATTGCGGCAAGGAATGATGCCGATATTATCTGGTGTGTGGCAGACCTGGCCAGGCTCCCCTTTCAGGATAGGAGATTTGATGTGGTCCTGAATATACTGTCACCTGCCAGTTATAGTGAGTTTGAGAGGATTTTAAAGGACCAGGGAATTGTTATAAAGGTAGTTCCTGGGTCCAGTTACCTGAAAGAATTACGGGAAATGCTATATAGAGTTGAGAAGCATACTGAATATTCCAATAGCAGGGTGATTGAGTATTTCAAGGACAAGTTAAATCTTGAGGACATCAGGAATATACGCTATGCTTTCAGGTTCAGTAAGGAGCTTTTACCATACCTGATCAAAATGACACCATTAAGTTGGGGAGTAAACAGTAAAAGCCTGGCTGATATCTACTGGCAGGATATATCTTCAATTACTGTAGATTTAACTCTCTTAATTGGTAGTAAGAAATAACAGGTAAAATAATATGAAACAGGATTGTATTATTGCCTGGACAAAGCGGACATAAGAATAAAAGAAGCCGGAGTATGAAAATTGAATGGGATAGAGGTGGATAGATATATGAATGTAGAAAATAATACTATAGAAGATAATACAGTTAAAAATATCATTGACTTAGCAAGCCGGGAACTGCAAAGGGTGCCGGGTATTGTTGGAGTAGTACTGGGAGGTTCCCGGGCAAGAGGTACTTATCACCCGGCTTCTGATATTGACATAGGTATCTATTATGATGAATCAGCGGGATTTGATTTAAAAGAGCTTGGGCGGATTGCTACGGAACTGGATGATGAACATAGAGAAAATATCATTACAGAGCTGGGTGCCTGGGGCGAATGGGTCAATGGTGGAGGCTGGCTTGTAGTCCAGGGTTACCACGTGGACTTTATATTCCGGGATATAAAACGGGTAGAAGATGTTATTGCTAACTGCCTGGCAGGTAGGGTCACAAGCCATTATCATGCCGGCCATCCCCATGCCTTTTTGAATGCCATGTACATAGGGGAAATAGCAATCTGCAGGATATTGTTTGATCCGGATAATAAGATTGCGGAATTAAAGAGTAAAACAAGGCCTTATCCGGAGGCTCTAAAAACAGCGATTACCGGTTATTTTCTCTTTGAAGCCTCTTTTTCTTTGATGCATGCAAGGGACAATCTGGATAAAGATGACCTGTCATATGTTTGTGGCCATTGTTATAGGGTTATATCATGTCTGAATCAGGTATTGTTTGCCATTAATGAGGAGTACTGTATCAATGAGAAAAAAGCAGTGCGGATGATTGAAGGTTTTAAGATCAGGCCGGATGCCTATAAAGAGAGGATAGACAGGATAATATCTTTGTTGTCTTCAGATGTGGACAGGTCCAGAGAGGGACTGGATATACTCCAGGGACTTGTCAACGAAGTAGAAAATATAGTCGAAGAGTAAAATGCTTGCAAGAAAGGGCAGTTTTTATTATAATTAGAGAGAACATGTCCTTATGGAGGTTATTGTGAAAATAGCAGTAATTGACGGGTTAGGTGGAGGTTTAGGTTCGCAGTTAGTTGAAAGCTTGAGGGACATACTGGTTGATTCAGTAGAGATCATAGCCCTGGGGACCAATTCCCAGGCAACCACGAATATGTTAAATAAGGGAGCCAGCCGGGGGGCTACCGGTGAGAATGCCATATGCTATACAGTGAGACATGTAGATTTGATCATTGGACCCATCGGGATAATAATTCCCAATGCCATGTCAGGAGAGATAACCCCCGCTATGGCCGAAGCCATAGTGGATAGTCCGGCGGAAAGAATTCTGCTGGGAATCAAACAACACCATCTAAGAATAGTTGGTTTAAAGGATGTCTCCCTGAAACAATTGCTAAAGGAACTGGAAGAGGAATTAAGGGATTATCTTGATGATATTTATTTAAAGTGATGTTTACATAAAATGATTTAAGTTTGTTGAAAGGACAGCTAAATATTAAATTAGGCGATTAATGTGACGAATCACGAAAGCTTCTATCAGTAACGAATACTGATGGGTTTTCGTGATTTTTTATTGAAAATATATGGAACCGCGGTGTAGCTCATTTATAAGTATTTTTTATATAAAACTTTAATGGAGGGATTATTGATGACAAACGGAAGACTCATCACAACGAGAAATTTAGTATTGATGGCTTTATTCATTGCCCTGGGTATTGTTTTACCAATCAGTTTTCATGTATTTGGTAATGTGGCCCGGGCCCTGTCTCCCATGCATATAACTGTTTTCATTGCAGGAGCTCTTATGGGGCCTGTTGCCGGGCTTATAGTGGGAGCCCTGACTCCCCTCATAAGTTCCCTTCTGACTTCCATGCCTCCTTTAATGCCCATGCTGCCCCTTATGTTTTTTGAACTGGCTGTGTATGGATTGGTAATCGGTTATCTGTACAGGGTCAAAAAATTAAATATTTACATTAGCCTGCTGATAAGCATGCTGGTGGGGAGAATCGCCTATGGTATAGTTGCCTCAATTATGGTATATGTTTTCGCAGTCCCCAATTTACAGGGCAATCCCTTTGTACTTGTTCCAACGATGATTGTGTCAGGTCTGCCTGGTATCGTATTGCATCTTCTGGTGGTTCCATTGATAGTTAAATTCCTTGGCAATACCCGTTACTTTCAGGAAGAGACAGAGTAAGATATAGCTGAAATATATTTATATATATAGATGAATTCAGGAGGGACTTTATGTGAAATTGGTCTGTGTAGGAGATAATGTAGCAGATTTCTATCCGGAAGAGGGGATACTCTATCCCGGTGGAAGCACTTACAATGTAGCAGTGTTAGCCAGGAGATACGGTGCCCGGACTGCCTATCTGGGGACCTTTGGCAATGATATTGCCGGCCAGTATTTGCTGGAAGTGATGAAGGAAGAAGGAGTTGACTGCTCTCATGCGAGTATATTAGAGGGGAAAAATGCCATAGCCAGGATAGCCAATAAAGGAGGGGAGAGCCAGGTCCTCAATGTGGACAAGGGAGTCTATAGGGATTTTTCCCTGTCAGAGGAGGATCTGGAGTTTATTAAGGGTTTTGAGTGTTTGCATACCACTGTGTATAGTTATACAGAGAAATATCTCCCCTTTTTTAAAGAAAATGGCCTGGCTGTTTCCTTTGATTTTTCTTTTATGAGTGCCAGGGAATATCTGGCAGGGATCCTTCCCTATGTGGATATTGCCTTTTTCTCGGCTGTAGGATTAGAAGGGGATATAAAGGAATTTATGAAAGAAGTCAGCAATTCAGGGCCGGAGCAGGTAATAGTTACAATGGGTAAGGAAGGGGTACTAACCTATTATGGCCAGGAGTTCTATTATCACCCGGCCAGGGAGGTAGAGGTTGTCCATACCCTGGGGGCAGGGGACGCCTTTATCGCCATGTATTTGACAGCCCTTGGCCAGGGTTATTCTATCGAGGAGATCCTGGAGAAAGCCACTGATAAGGCGGCCGAATGCTGCACTATGCCCGGCACCTTCGGCCGGGGAATAACGACACAAGGGGACGGTTCTCCTGTGCCATAACTCAAATGGACGGTTCTTTTGGGTTGAAAAATATTTCCTGTGTAAAAAAGGACCTGAATACCATAGAGACTCAGCATCTATATACAGATGCCAGGGTCTCTTTTTTTTATACTTATAATATAACTAAATTTATTAAGGATCAGTTAGTTAGGGGGTTAATTAGCTGTCCGTAATTAATTCTTATCTATTTTGTTGTATATTATAAGTATTAACGGATGAGAGATAAAAAAGTGAAATATTAGGAAAATAATCTAAAAAATATTTGACATGGGGCATTCTACATAGTAAATTAATACGTATAAGATGAGGTAAAATTATAAATATTCTTTTGTAACAAAGATTTTTTAGTGAGGCAAAGCCTGCAGAAGAGATAGAAAGAGGATTTGAAGCATTAATAGAATATTGAAAGAAATAGTGATAAAATAGTTCTACCAGCAAAAAATATTAAATAGAAAGGGGGAATAAGCAATGAAAAGAAGTATGATTATTTGCATTTTTGTATTTATTATATTAGCTGTAACCAGTCATATGGCTCTGGCTAATGAAAACAAATACCCTTCCAATATTTTAAATGTTTATAAAAGTGAAGATGGTTATATCAGTGCAGGTATTAAACGTCACTATATGGACGCAATATATTTTGGAGGGAATATTGAGTACAAAAAAGACAGTGGTGTAGATTTGGAATTAAATGCAATATATCTAATTCCGGAAATATTTATTTTTGATGTATATGGAGGAGTAGGATTAAATGGGAACTTTGTAAATGAAGAATTGGATCCCTATTTATTATTAGGAGGCCATTTTATTTTTTTCTTCTCTGAAACCATGTATTACTTAACAGAAGATAGAGTAGAAACCCGTAGTGGATTAAAATTTGAATTTTAATAAAAGAGAGATACAGGGGGACGGTTCTCCTGGGTTAAATATAAGAAACCGTCCTGTTTCTTTATCC
>JANWJZ010000021.1 GCA_025451675.1 Halanaerobiales bacterium
ATCTGTTATAACGGGCGGATTCAGAGCTTCACCATTAAGGATGAAACAGTGGAAGAACTGTACCGGAATATTGTCCACCGCAACAGGGAGGTCCGGGTAAAATGAACTCTGTGACTATGGCTTATTTAAAACTCCACTGGAATAGATTCAGGAATGCATGGCGGCCATGGCTGATCTTTTTCTTCATATATCTGGCTATCCTTTTCATGGCCCTAATTTACATGGACTCCGGGCTAAAAATGAATATACTCGATAATTTACTTAAAAACCCCTTACCACTGCTTTTTACCCTGGTTGGGGCAGGAGCCTTGCTGGGAATAAACTGGATCAGGTTCGGTGATTATGAAGAGCTGATTTACCTTTCCGGCTTGCCCATTTCCAGGAAGGAAATTGCCAGTGTCAAATTGATTAAACTGACCCTGGAATTATTGTTGATCATCCTGATTATCCTGTCCTTTTTCATCCCCTGGGGTAAGGAGGATTTGCCGGGTTTATTATTCAATTACCTGTATCTTGTTTTCTTATGCCTGAACTTCCTTTATATAGGGATGTTTTTTGCCTTCCTTGCTTTCAGGTATTTAAATAAGGCGGGGCCATACCTGGTGGCCCTGGCGGCCTTTGTTACTTCCTACTACCTGAATGATTTTGTAAATACAGAAAGGTTTGCTTTCCTGGCAATAGGCAGGCCTGGTTTTTACCACTGGTTATTACTTTTAATTATCAGTATCCTTACATTTTCCTCCTGCCGGGGAATATTACCAGTGTATTTTGCCAAATTACTCAATCAGGTTAAGGCAGGCAGGGGACTAAAGGAAGGCAGGCGGGGCCTTAAAAGGAGAAACATGTTGCTGGCCATTGCCTATAAAGACCTGCTCTATCTTTACAGGGATGGTTACCAGATATTACAGTCCTTACTTTTTACAGTACTGGTTATTTTCCTGGTCAGCAGGAAAAATATTGCTTCTGGACAGGAAATGCTTATTATGCAGATCTTTTTATTTACAGTTCCCTTCTCCATTGCCGGGCAATTGTCCACAAAGTTTATCGGCAGTGAGGGTTTTCTGCTGGAACAGATCAAGATGATCAGGGGGACATTGAAGGCTTATTATCTGTGCAGATTAATTCTTTCGATTCTGTATGTCACTGTTCCCGTTTTATTGGTTTATATGATATCTAATTTCTTTTTATTAAAATTAGGGCTGACCTTTCAGGTAATATTATTACTGCTCTTCCTCATTTTCATCAGCAATCTGGCTGCGGCAGGGCTTTCGGTAATCTTCATGGACAGGAAACCCCTTCCCGGTATCCCCGGCAAGGGCATAAGGGGTGAAGGATTAATCCTTTACTTCATTACCGGGATGGGTTTGCCTATTGTCCTGGCCTACTGGAATATGGGGGTAAGTATAGGTCAGATACCGCTGGTATTCAATATATATGGCCTGATACATCTGATTTTTTCTCTTGCGGCAGGTGTTGCCGGTTATTTTATGCTGGATAGGATTGTTATTAAATAAATGATATCTTCAGCAATGATTCAGCAGGAAATCATTCCGGGATGTAGAAAGAGGTTATAGGGAGAAAAAAGGAGGATTGCCGATGAAGATGCCTGCTGTGAAGGATTTGCCATTGATAAGTGAATTACCGGATGTTTTTCTATTTCAGGATGGGTCCAGGGTGAATAACCTGGCTGAGTGGGAAAGGAGAAAGGGAGAAATAGCCCGTCTATACCAGTACTACATGTATGGCTATATGCCGGATACATCTGGAGAGTCCATCAGCATGGAATATATAGATTTCTGTAAGCTGGCCAGCTGGGGCGGAGGGGAGATAAGGAATACTGCTCCTGACAGGAAAATTATCAGGTTAAAGATAAGGAAGGGTGAACGGAAGGGCAGTTTTGCCATCTCTGTAAGTTTTCCGGCTGAAGAAATAGATGGAGAGTTACGGATTGTCCCGCCTGCCTATACAGGAGGCTATCCGGTATTGATAGTTATGGGGCCGCTGGGAGAGGCCCAGAGGGGATATTTGAATTCCCATGGTTATGTTGTCATTGAATTCAGCAACAATGAGGTGGCTGCTGATGACAGGAGCCGGACCGGTACCTTCTATGATTTATACCCCTATGGGGAGAGGCCGGAAGAACAGGCAGGTACGCTGATGGCCTGGGCCTGGGGGGTAAGTAAGATTATAGATTTGATTGAGATGGATGCTGCCGGCCCCAATGAACTACGAATCAATCCTGAAAAAGTTATAGTCACCGGTGTATCCAGGTGTGGCAAGGCCACAGCAGTGGCGGGGGCCTTTGATAAAAGGATTAAGGTGGTTGTCCCGGCTTCCTCAGGGGTGGGGGGAATGGCCTCCTTCCGCTATATGAGTACGGGGAGAATATATGATTATTCCGGCCTGAAGAAGGAGGAATTCATAGACTTCCTGGGTGAGGAAGAGGGTACCCTGAACTGGCAGTGCCTGCAGGATAATCCCTACCATCTGGTCACTGATAATGAACCCCTGAGCAACCTGCAATCCTATGGTGCCCACTGGTTCAATGATAAATTCCTGGAATTTGAGAGGGTAGAACAGTTACCCTTTGACCAGCATTTTCTGCCTGCCCTGACTGCTGCGCCGGACCGTTACTATTTTATCACCGGTGAGATAGTGGAAGGGGACTGGATGAACCCGGCCGGTACCTATCTGACTTATCTGGCTGCCAGGAGGGTATATGAGGCCCTGGGTATCAATGATAACATAGCCATACATCTCTATGCAGTGGGGCATACCCTGACCATGGAGAATATTAAATACCTGGTGGAGTTCTGTGAGGAGAAGCTTTTTGGTATCAGACATGGTGTCAGGAACCTGAAAGATCTGCAGACCAGCATCTTTGAACTGCCGGAAAATTATGACCCCTATTTTGATACCGTAAAGAAGATACCTGTGCCTGATCTAAAGGAAGGTTAATCCTGAAGAGAAAAGAGGGGAATATTATTGAAGAGATATATAGATTACCGGACAGTCCTGTTAACGGGGATCTTTATCCTGATACTATCATCTGTTCTTTTCTGTACTGAAGATATTCCAGGGGATTTTTCCGTTTACCCCCTGGAATATTTACTGGAAACAGAAACCGTTAAGATAGAACTAAAAATTCCTGTTCTTACTGGCCTGAAGGACAGAGAGGTTCAGGAGGATTTCAACCTGAATAACAGAGATAAAGCTATAGCGTTTGCAGATCAAATTAGGGAGTGGGCAGACCAGGATTATTATGAATACCGTGGTGAGCCGGGGCCCTTCTTTAAGTACCAGGCTTATGCTACCTATGAGGTGAAAAACCTGGAGGGTATCCTCAGTATTCTCATGACCTATTATGAGTTTACCGGCGGTGCCCATGGTATGGCTGTCCAGTCCAGTTACAACCTCTCTCCCCTGACCCTGGAGGAGGTATCATTCCTGGATATATTGGAGATATACGGATGGGAGCTGGAGGAGATTAAAGCAATTATAATTAGTGAGATTGAGAAGGAAGAGAATTATTATTTTTCCGGTGCAGCCGATTATGTTAAGGATAAAGATGACTTTGACTACTACATCCAGGATGGCCATCTGATCATCTATTTCCAGATATATGAGATTGCCCCCTATGTTGCCGGATGTCCGGAATTCAGAATAGCCCTGTATTGATTTATTTTATTAAAAAATGAATATTCCATGCAGGAGAATGGAAATAAATGGAGAAGTAACTAAATGACACCATAACGATATAGTGGATAGCCAGAAAGGCCCTTAGGAGTAAGCAACCTGGACCCCGCCAATGGTGTTTAAATTTTCAGGGGAGGGTTTGTTTTGGAAAAAAGGTTAATCTGCACCTATGCACTGGTTAAGAGTCTCCATGAAGAGGGCAAGGATATCCTGGATGTGTTTGTTCCCTTTATCCTGATGACTTTTTATCATACCAGGAGGGAAAGATTAAGTGAAGCTGAAATAAAGGAATACCTGAAGGATTTCTTCAACCTGGAGATACCCGGGCATACGATTAAGACGATTATCACGCGGGCCAAGAGAACAGGTTATTTATTGCAGGGGAATAATAGGATTCAGTTAACTGAGAAAGGAAAGGGCTCGGAAAAATACTTCCAGCTGGAAAGGGATATAGAGAGGGAGGTAAATAATCTACTGGAATATCTGAATCATTATTTTAAAAAACGGGATCTCCTATATAGCAAAGAAGAAATAGCGAAAATCCTGATGACAGTCATAAATTCAAACCTTTTATCACTGACGGCCTATCTGGGGGAAGAACCGGAGATAGAGATATATATTAATCTGGAAAAGAAGGTTATAAGATACACCCTGGAATTTTTCGAATATATTGAAAAATGCAAGCCGGCAGTTTTTTTGACCCTGAAGAAGTTGATCATGGGTTCAATTATCTGCATCCTGGTAAAGAAAGACCGGAATATACTGCAGACGAAGATGGATCCATTGAAGGTTTTTCTGGATACCAATATTGTATTCAGTATACTGGGCTACCACCATCCCTGGATATCCACCCTGGCCCGGGAGCTTTTTATCATGTTGCAGGAGAATAAATTTGATTTATATGTCCTGGATTTTACCCTGGATGAGATCAGGAGGGTCCTGAGTACCTATAAAAATGCCAATTATAGCGGCAGGCGGAAAATAAGGGTGGCCTCAATGCGGAGCAGGCTGAGGAACCTGGGTATTAGCAATGTGGAGATAAATGAAATCCTGGCTAACCTGGAGGATGTCCTGCTGGAGAAATATAACATAGCTGTCTTTGAGACCGGCCAGCTCCTGCAGGATTATCAGATAGATGAGAAGGATATTTTATTGTTGCGAAATTACAAGAAGAACAGCCCCCAAGTCTCTGTGGAACATGACCTGAAGGCCATTGAGGTGATTAAGAGGGTAAGGGGTAAAAAGTTTGGCAAACTGGAGAAATCCAGGGCCATTTTCCTCACATCTGACCACAGGTTGACCAGGTACAATTTTGAGAGGGACCATCAGATGGACTCGACCATTAATGAAGTGATACTGGATCAGCTGTTTACTAATGTCCTGTGGTTTAAAAATCCCTCCCTGGAGAGTAATCTCCCTCTCTATTCGGTAATCAGCATGCACTCCAACAGCCTTTTTATTGACAGCAATGTCTGGAATAAGTTTACCAATCTGCTTAAGAAAATGAGGGAAGAGGGGAAACTGTCAGGTTTTGATATCACTGTCCTCCTCTTTAACAATAAGATTGAAGAGGAATTGATAAATTTTGAGGGGGATTTAAGTGTAATAAATGAAAACTTTATCGAGGATTTACTGGAAGAGTCCCAGCAGCTGTACAGGGAAAAAGAAGAAAAGCAGGATAAGACTGAGAGTATAATCAGGGAGAATAAGGAAAGCTTATTGAGGATTAAGAAGAATATAGAGGCGATTGCTGTTGCCCGTTCCGGATTTTTTTATTGGGGTAGTATAGTATTTGTCTGCATATTGATTACTTTGCTCACCTATCTTATCTATATACAGCCCTGGGCTTCATTCTTTGCCTGGTTTGTACCAATATTCCTGCCGATAATCATATCTTCCTTTGAGATAAAATTCGGCCTTCCCTTTAAGAAGTTGAAAAAAGTGGTTTATGACTATTATCTGAATAAATTGACCAGCAGGATACTGGGTTTTTCCTCACTGGAGGAGATCAACAGGAAACTGGAGCTTCTGGAAGCAGCTATTACGGAGTATGAAGTAATGAATGGTAATGGGTTGAAATAATTAATAATAGATTTCTGGAAGGTGTTCCTGCCAATACAGGGGCACCTTTTTTGTATTTTTATGAAAAAAGTAAAAATTATGCAGGATTTTTTTATATTTGTGCATAATTATATCTTAGGCAAAAAAAGTAATTATTACTACCTGGTAGTATTTAGGCTGAAGAGCATCGCTGGAAGCATTTGAAGGGGGAATCTATAGGGGTGGAAAAGAGTTATAATTTGTTCGTAATTATTATCGGAGCTATGTTTTTTTTATTAGGTGTTTACTATTGGATAGTGCCTAAAATAACAATAAAAAACCCTAAATCGGCAGAGGGTGTAATTATATCTACAGATACTGCAGTATCTGAACAAATGAAAAAAAACAATTCAAAATGGGCATTAGTGGAGATTGATATTGATGGCAAAAAGTATATATCCTCAAAAAAATTACAGGTATCTATGGATAATAAAGTAGGTGATGTTATTGAAGTAATATATGATGAAGAAAATCCTGAAAATATGGTTGTTAAGAAAAGAAACCACATAACCTTTATGCTTGCTTTTATGGGAATTATACTTATAATATATGGGCTTTATTTAAATAAAAAATTTTAAGGTGATAGGATTTTAACATATATTTTGCATGTGAAAAGTATTTCTGTCAATACAGGAACACTTTTTACTTAATATATAGAGATTTACTATATATAGATAGAAAGGGGATGCTCTAATGTTACAGGAGGATAAATGGGTAAGAGATTATATATATCTTTATTTGTTACTTATTGCCAGCAAGCTTGGATTAGCCATATATAACTTTAAGTTTTACATACCAAATATAATAAGCAGATTTATTGTTATTTACATCTATGTTCATACTGCGATGGAAGGGATTATGCTGTTCATAAAATTTATAAAGATTATGAATAAGAAGAAGGCTGCTTACCTGTTTGTTTTTTTATTAGTATATTTGTTTACACATGCTTTTTTTATTTTATCTTTAAGATCAAAAAGATTATTTATCGTAGTTATAATTGAATTGATTTTTGTATTACTTATCAGCTTTTATAGATTAATCAAACATTTCTTATTTGTTAAAAAAGATAATTACCTATATAAAAAAGTGATTTTCTATATGGATAATAATAAACCTGAAGAAGCATTGCAGTATATAGAAAAATATAAACAGAAGGTAGTTGAATATGAATTTTATTATGAATATATATATCTGTGCCTTAAAGGAAAGATATATAAATTGATAGATAGAAATAAGGCCCTGGATATTTGTAAAAAAGCAGTGGATTTATATAATCAGGATGAAAAAATCCGATCTTTTATTCAATATTATGGTAGCGATATACTTCTTTATCTGATGTATATATATCTTGATTTAATAGATATTTTAAGAGAAAAAGATGAACATGAGCAGCTAAGGTATTATAATAAGCAATTGATATTATTTGTTAAAGAAATTTTAAGCAGCGAAAAATATTATCATCAGAAAAAATTATATCAGATTGGCGGGATATTCTATGAATATGAGTACTATAACAGGGCTATAAAATATTTACGGAAAGCTAATTGTATGGGAAATAATTATAAAGTTATATATTTATTGGGGGTATCGTATTTTCATACACAAAAATACCGTAAGGCATTGAATGAATTTAACAAACTAAAAAATGTGAAAAGATATAAAATGCTTGTAAATTACTGGATTATAAGATGTAATCTTGAACTTGGTAATAGAGAAAAAGCCTTTGATTATCTTATTGAAGCGACTGATAAAGAATTGGACTTTTATCTCAAATATAGGAGCCTTGGCGATGATTATTTAAGCCTGCAGGATAAAGAAAAATATTTAGATTTCATGAAAGACAGATTGGAAAAACTAAGGACTAAATTTTTAAAACAAAGCAGGAAAAAAAAGATAATTGATGTCATCATTTTTTTATTGTTCGAATTAGATAAAGACGAGGAAGCGTATGGATATATAAAAATATTGCAGGATCTTCATCCAATTTATAAAGAGGTTTATTATTGGAAGGTAGTTTTGAAGATTAGGAAAGGCGATTATGAAAGTGCCAGGAGGACATATAAGGAAGCGCTTAAGAGATATTCGGACTTTTTTGAAATGTATGATTGGGTTGAGACAAATTTAAATAGGGAGAAAGTAAAAGAAATATTAAAAGTGTAGGCTCAACATATAATTTTAGAAAGATTATTTTGATTATTCGCTAAAAACTGATATAATTTATATATAGTTTAATAATATTGGATAGGGTGGGCAGTTAGATGAAGGTTGTGAAGATCTTTGAAAATGAAGGTGATAATAAAGAAATAATCTATCTTCTGGAAAATGACCAAAAAATAATCCAGAGGAGCAATGCTACTATCAGTAAGTTTAATTTAAGCAAATGGGATGAGATAAACTTTATTCCCTCCGGTTTTCAGGAAGTTGCCCGGGAATTAAGTGCAGAAGAAGAGGAGGGTTTAAAGGATTTTCTCCTTCGGGAGGATATCTCTATCTGGAAAAGAATAAAAAAATGGTTTTCCCGTTTTACTAATAAGTAACCTGTAAAAAACACAGCAACGGAGGTCGGCATGAAGTACCTTAATATATGCCTGATTCTATTAATTTTATTCTCAGGGAGTTTAAGTTTAAATGATGTAAAGGCAGATGCAGCTGTTAAGGAAATCCTGAATATTGAACGGGGCAGGGAAGCCGGAAAGATCGATTATGATTTGCGTTATTGGGGAGATAAGGATAAGACCCTGATCAGGACAGGGGTTGAAAGTTTTGTGGTTGATGAGGAGGAAAGGATATATCTCTCCAATTATGCCACAGGTAGTATAAAGGTTTATCATGAAAACAGGCTGGAAGGGGAGATCGATATCTCCCGGTTTTTCCAACCCAGGGATATAGAGATTTTTTCAGGATCTTTATATATTTATGAAGATAACGGCAGGGTCAGTAGGTTATCCCTGGATAATGAGGAGAAAAGAGCAGAATATGCTATCCCTGCATTTTTGCCTTATGAGGTAATTGATCTTTCCTGGATAAGGGATATTGATGGCCTGGAGATCAGCCCTGTGCCCGAAGAAAGAAGCATGCCTATCAGGTTTGTTAGTGACCATGGGAAAAAAGAGCTGGCCATAGTCTATGATAATAATAGCCTGTACCGGCCGGAGGATGGCAGGATAAGTTTTCTGGATTTGAATGATTTCCAGTATTTAGAGGCTTTATATAAACAGCTGATAGGCTTTGATGAAAATAATAATATTTACATATTGGGAATAGATGTTTTTGATAGTAGGGATACGATTGAAATAAAGGAACTGGTTTACAGGTTTGACAGTTCCGGAAAACTGACCGGGATAGCTGAACCCCTGGATGAGAGAAATTATATAGTGTCCTACAAGTACCTATATCTCAATGGCAGGGGCAATCTATACCAGTTACTGGTTTTAAAGGATAGAGTAAAGGTTTACCGGTTGGCTTTTCAGGATGTCGCAGGCCATGGCAAAGGAGAAAGCGGAAAGCCCAGGCCTGTACTGGAGAGCCGGGGCAATTCAGGCAACAACACAGCCTTTGCGGAGATGAGAGAGATTTTGTACCGGAGAGCTGTGGAACTGGCTGAATATAGATGGACCTATAAACCTGCACATCATGGTGTTAAATTTGCTGATACTGATTTACCCTATTACCTGAAGATACTGGATAGGGAAATGGAGCTAAAGGGGATACCCTATTGCTGGGGTGGTTTTGATTCCCTGGATACCAGGAGTATAAATCAAAAATGGGCCAATTTCCCTGATGCAGTGGAAAAGAAGGTTATGACAGGCAATGTGGGCCTTACTGATTATTATTTTCCCGGAACTGCCGGTTTAGATTGTTCCGGTTTTATATCTGCAGTGCTGAGATTGGAGTCCCGGAAAGCATCCTGGTATTTCTATGACCATCTTGGCCTGGTCAAGAGAAAAGGCTTTTCGGAATTATCATTGATGGATGTAGTGGCCAAAAACGGCCATCTCCTATTCTTTCTCAATAAGAATGATTACGGTATAAATTCAATAGAGACAAACATGCTGGGCAGTGAATGGAAGGTCAAGTATTTCCATTGGTCCTGGAGGACCCTCAGGGATAATGCCTACAAGGCCAGGGGTTACAGAAATATAGCAGAAATTCCTGCCGTCTTAAAACATTAAAGCCTACAGTAGTCCTTCGCTGAATAAAAAGATAATAAACTGGCAGAATAAGGAGATAGGATAGTTTCTCACTTCAGGACCCTTATTTTTATACACTCAAGAATGAAAGGGGTTGTTTGATGAGCCAGGAAATTAATAACAGGGAGCACAGGCAGGAAATTTTAAGGGACTTGATAATGCAATTACACGAAGGGAAAAGCCTGGAGGAAGTAAAGCCAATCTTCGAAAAGCATTTTAAACATGTGTCTGCCTCAGAGATAGCAGAAATGGAACAGAATCTGATTATGGAGGGGCTGCCTCCTGAAGAAATCCAACGTCTATGTGATGTGCATGCTGCTGTCTTTAAAGGAACAATTGAAGAGATTCATCAGGACCAGAAGGAAAAAATCGAAAACCAGCCAGGGCATCCGGTAACATTCTTAAAAAAAGAGAATGAAGCCATTGAGGCCCTGATAGAGGAAAGGATCAGGCCCCATCTGGAAGCATTTAAAGGAGATGACAGCCAGGAAAATATCCTGGCATTAAGGGAAGATTTTAACCTGCTCTGGGATGTAGACAAGCACTACAAAAGAAAGGAAAACCTGATTTTCCCCTTCCTGGAGAAATACGGTATAACCGGGCCGCCCAAAGTCATGTGGGGGGTTGATGATGAAATCCGGGAGAATATCAAGGCTGTGCAGAGGATGCTGGCAGATTACCGGGGAGAAAAGGAAGAATTGATTCAGAAAATAGAGGAGACCCTGGGTCAGGTTAAAGAAATGGTTTTTAAAGAAAACAGTATCCTCCTGCCCATGACCCTGGATAATTTAACAGAAGACGACTGGATAAAGGTTGCTGAAGATAGTGATGAGATAGGCTATTGCCTGGTTGAACCGGATGAAAAATGGGTACCGGTACGGGTTGATGTGGAGGAGAAGGAAAGAGAAGAGAGTTCGCGGGCCGGCTATGTCAAATTTGAAACAGGTATCCTGTCAGATAAGGAGATCTCGGCTATTTTTAATACCCTTCCCCTCGATATTACCTTCGTGGATAGGGATGGTATAGTTAAATATTTCTCCCAGGGGAAAGAGCGGATTTTTGCCAGGACCAGGGCAGTTATCGGCAGGACAGTGGAAAACTGCCATCCGCCTGCCAGTGTCCATGTAGTGAAAAAGGTTGTTGATGATCTCATGAGCGGGAGAAAGGACAATGAAGACTTCTGGATCAGGATGGGAGATAAATACGTCTATATCCGTTATTTTGCTGTAAGGGACGAAAACGGGGAGTTTCTGGGCACCCTGGAAGTCACCCAGAATATCCAGCCCATCCGGGAACTGGAGGGGGAAAAGAGGCTCCTGTCTGAGGATTAGTATTTCCAGTAGAATATGCCTTAAAAAGCCAGATATTTATATCTGGCTTTTTTCATGGTTGATTATGGACATGTAATATGGTATACTTTTACATAAAAAGGGCATTAAATGCATTCTTTTATTATAAAGATTCTGAATATATAAAATAGTGAATATAATACATATCACAAGGGTTAATGGAGTAATTTATAAAATAAAGGAGGCCTATTAATGTTTGTAAGGAGATATCTGATTCCCCGTCTATTACAATACTTTCTGGTAATATTTCTGGGGATAACAATTGTGTTTTTTATACCCCGGTTTGCCCCGACCAACCCTGTGCAGAGGACAATCGCTGAACTCAGGTCACGGGGTACATATCTGAATCCTGCAGATGTAGAAAAAATGGTTGAAGATTTGACCCGCCTTTATGGACTGGAAGGCTCCTGGTTCGAACAGTATATCGATTTCTGGAAAAGATTATTTTCCGGTGATTTCGGCATATCCTTTTTCCAGTTCCCCGTTCCGGTAATTGACCTGATCAAGAATGCCCTGCCCTGGACTGTCGGGCTGCTCTTCGTTACGACAGTCCTGTCCTGGATTATAGGTAATATTATCGGCGGAATAGCGGGGTATTACAATAATAAGCGGTGGTCAAGGATAATGGATGGGATTGTGATGTTTATCAGGCCGATTCCATATTATATCTTTGCCCTGGGACTTTTGATTTTACTGGCCTATGTTTATAGATTGTTTCCCATTGCCGGAGGCCATTCTCTTGGCAGGAAACCTTCCTTTACCATCAGTTATATACTGGATGTCCTGAGGCATGCTTTCTTACCCGCCCTGTCTCTTGTTATACTCGGTGCCGCTTCCTGGTTTCAGACCTCTAAACTGATTGTCCAGAATGTTAATGCGGAGGATTTTGTACAATATGCCCAGTTGGGCGGTATAAAAGAGCGGAAGATTATGTTTAAATATGTAATCCGGAATGCTATGTTACCGCAGGTTACCAACCTGGCCCTCTCCCTGGGCCAGATATTAAGTGGTGCCTTAATTACAGAAATAGTTTTCTCATATCCTGGATTGGGAAATCTCCTGTTTTCTGCAATCACAACCGGTGATTATAATCTGATAATGGGGATAACAGCTCTATCCATTCTTGCCATAACATCCCTGGTTTTAATTATCGATTTACTCTATCCCCTCTTTGATCCGCGGATTAAATATAAATAAGTAACTTATATTAGTTTGATGAAAGGAGAAAGAGATGTATTTTACCCGGATAATTAAAGAGCTATTTAAAGATTACCGTTTTATATTTGCCTTTATTGTGCTCTGTTTATTGATTCTATTGGCAATTATGTCTGTTTTTTCACCATATGATCCGACCCTGTGGTTCATTGTACCACGGGATAGGCCCCCTGCCTGGCCCCATATACTGGGGACAAATTCAAAGGGCCAGGATATATTCTGGCAGGCTACCTTTGCCATACGGAATTCCCTGATCATCTCTGTAATTTCCGGATTGATATCCAGGATAATTGCTATCCTTGTCGGCCTGGTGGCCGGTTACAGGGGGAAAACAGTAGACAGGGTCCTGATGTTCTTTACTGATGGATTTCTGGTTGTTCCTTTGTTTCTGATCATTGTTATGCTGGCCATGTTAATCAGGGATTTTATGAATGTGGTAACCCTGGGACTGCTCCTGGCTTTTTTCGGCTGGGCCTGGGATGCCAGGGTAATAAGATCACAGGTCTTAAGCCTGCGTGAACGGGAATTTACCTATACTGCAATCCTTACAGGAACAGGAATAATAAAACTGGTAACCAGGGAATACTTGCCATATATAACCCCGCTGGCTTTTTCTACCCTGATTAATAATATGTCCTGGGCCATCGGGCTGGAGATTACCCTTTCTATAGTCGGGTTAACCAATATGGATATCCCTACCCTCGGTACAATGCTAAAATGGGCCATGAATTACCAGGCACTCTTACTCAAACGCTGGTATTGGTTATTAACACCGATTATCCTGTCGATTATGCTTTTTATTGCTTTATACTGGATATCTGTCAGCATCAGTGAATACCTTGATCCGCGGACAAGGGTACAGAGGGTAGGTGTAGAGTAAGATGGAAAACAATGCGAGTTATGTATTAAAGACCAGGAATTTAAAGGCCTATTATATACTGGATGACCTGGGTAAAAAAAAGACAGTAAAGGCCGTTGATGATGTTAATCTGGAGATACGGAAGAACGAAATTTACGGAATTGCCGGTGAAAGTGGTTGTGGAAAGACAACCCTGATGAAAACCCTCTATGCCCTGCTTAAACCTCCTTTAAGGTTGATAGATGGTAAGGTTTTATACTACCGCGATGGAGAGGAAATGGACATCTATGCCCTGGATAATGAAGAAAGGCGGAAGTTACGCTGGGAATATATTGCCTACATACCTCAGGGTGCCATGAGTATCTTCAATCCGGTTCTAAAAATAAAGGAAACCTACCGGGATTTCCTGGATAGCCACCTCAGTGGAAAGACCAGGGATGAAATATTTGAAATCGCCAGGGAACATATCAGGCAGTTGGGGCTTCCTTTAAAGGTGCTGGATTCCTATCCCCACCAATTGTCCGGCGGGATGAGACAGAGGGTTGCCATTGCACTGGCTGCACTTTTAAAACCGGCAGTCATTTTTGCTGATGAACCGACAACTGCCCTGGATGTAGTTGTACAACGGGGGGTTGTCCAGTTATTGAATGAAATCCAGGATGGCCTGGAGAATACCATCATCCTGGTTACCCATGATATGGGTATCCATGCCAATATTACAGACCGGTTAGCAATCATGTATGCCGGGAAAATAATCGAAGAAGGAAATACAGATGAAATTTTTGATAATCCCCTTCATCCCTATACAAAATATTTAATTAATTCCCTGCCCAGATTTGGTGACAGGGGGAGCAGGGTCAGTGCTCCTGGAAATCCGCCTTCTCTGGCAAATCTCCCGGGTGGATGTTCTTTTCATCCCAGATGCCCTCATAAAATGGATATATGTGAGAAAAAGATTCCAGAATTGAATGACCAGGGTAATGGACACAAGGCAGCCTGTTGGCTGTTGAACGGGGGGGAAGGTAAAGATGAAGGCACTTCTTGAGGTAAAACAGGTCAGTAAAGAGTTCGTTATAGGGAATATCCTCTCAAGGGAGAAAATCCTTGCCGTTGATCAGGTCTCCTTTGAGATAAAAGCTTCGGAAATTTTTACACTGGCAGGGGAGAGTGGTTGTGGAAAGACAACTATGGCCAGAATGATCCTCGGTTTTGAGGAACCCACTGCTGGTGAGATTATGTATAGTAAGGAGGGCCCGAAAGGGGAGAAGAAGGTCTGGTTTACACAGGGTTTCCAGGCTATTTTCCAGAACCCCTTTGAGACCTTTAATCCTTTGCGGAAAGTTGATTCCTATCTCTTTGAGACAGTATTTAACTATAAGCTGGCTGCTGATAGGGATGAGGCAATAGGGCTGATCGATAGTAAACTCCGATCAGTAGGCCTCTCTTATGACGAGGTTTCTGGTAAATATCCCAGTGAATTTTCCGGCGGCCAGCTGCAGAGGATATCCATTGCCAGGGCCCTGTTGACAGATCCGGCTCTATTAATTGCTGATGAACCTGTTTCTATGGTAGATGCTTCTATCAGGATGTCTATAGTTAATCTATTTAAGAGCCTGAAGGAAGATTTGGGGATGAGTATCCTCTATATCACCCATGACCTTGCCACTGCCTATTATCTCGGCGGGCAGATTGCCATCATGTTCAGGGGTAATATCATGGAGATGGGCAATGTAGAAAAGGTATTGATGGAGCCCAAACACCCCTATACAAAACTTCTCCGTGAATCCATTCCAGAAGCGGATCCGTCCAGAAGGTGGAAGGATAAAATCACTATTACTGAACTCGAACATGAGGAGTATTTGAGGAAAGGCTGTAAATTTGCAGGAAGATGTCCAGAAGTAATGGAAAAATGTAAGGCTCAGGCACCGGAAACAGTAATTGTTGATGATGTATATGTAAAATGTCATCTTTACTGCAGTGCTTAATATATATTAGAAGGGGGTGAATGCCGGGAAGTATTAAAGAATCCTTCTGCCTGGTTGTCATTTGGGAAAAAATAAATTAGGAGGGTGAATTGTGAAAAAGTTATTAAGGGTTTGGGTAGTTTCTGCTCTTGTTCTTATGCTGGTTGCCTTACCGGCTTTTGCCCAGGCTGTTGATGGGCTGCCCAGGGAGCAGACCCTGATTGCAGGGATGTTAACCGGCCGTGTCGGTACACCCGGTAATTTCAATGCCTGGGTCGGCTGGAAGTGGAATGACAGGGGAATGCAGAATCTGGCAAATGAGCCCCTGTGGACCGTTGATTTCGCAACAGGTAAAATTATTAATAGCCTTGCAGCAGGAGATCCAATCTACAATGAGGATTTTACCAAAGTAACCATCCCATTAAGGGAAGGGGTTACATGGTCTGACGGGGTACCCTTTACAGCTGATGACGTGGTTTTCACAGTAGAGACATTGATTAAATATCCTGGATTTAATGACCATTCATCCTTTGCTACAGAAGTAGAGAAGGTTTATAAGAATAATGATTATGAGGTCGAATTTATCCTGAAGCGGCCTAACTCCCGCTTCCATACCAAGTTCCTGGACCGTTGGGGATGTACCTGGATCATGCCAAAGCATATCTTTGAAAAGGTTGAAGATCCACTTACCTTTGAATTTGATCCATTTGTCGGCTGTGGCCCCTATAAGTTACACAGCTATGACCCCAATGGCTACTGGACCATCTGGGAGAAGAGGGAAGACTGGCACAATACTGCTACTGGAATGCTCTTTGGTGAACCTGCGCCCAAATATGTCGTCTTCCAGACCTATAGTGACGAAGGTGCCAAGATTATTGCCCAATTGACACACCAGCTTGATGTAGTTGATTTGTCAGCAGAAGGTTTCGTTGCTGCCCTGGAACAGGGTGGTACTATCAGGGCCTATCAGCCAAATTATCCATGGGTTGTAAATAATGACCCCTGTATTACTGGATTGGTCTTCAATACTGCAATAGAGCCATTCAATAACCGGGAGGTACGCTGGGCTTTATTGCTGGCTATCGATATTGTCGAGTACCTTGCCCAGGCTGTTGACGGCCAGGCTACCCTCAGCCCGGTTCATGTACCGGCATTAGGTGCATATCCGGAATACTATATTGAGCCAATGCAGGAATGGCTGAAGGAGTTTACACTGGATCTGGGTAACGGGGAAGTTTTCCATCCCTATGATCCTGATGTAGCCTTAAGGATAGCAGAATATGCAAAGAGCAGGGGATACGAGGTAACTGATGATCCCGAAGAGCTGAAGAGGACCTTCGGAATCGGCTGGTATAAGTATGCCCCCGACGTGGCAGCAAAACTGCTGGAGAAGAACGGTTTCACCAGGGATAAGAATGGTAAGTGGTTATTGCCTGACGGTACACCATGGGTAATCAAGGTCCTGGATATAAATGATACTTCCCATCACCAGTTCAAGAACGGTAATGCTGCAGTCCAGCAGTGGAAGAAATTCGGTATTGATGTTGAATATATAGCCTCTGATGCCTATTCTACATTACAGAGTGAAGGTAACTTCCAGGTCGGTGCTGTCTGGCCTGCTCCCGAACCATGGGGTGCCGGAGTAGACCTTTACAGGACACTGGATCAATTTAACTCTGAATATATGAAACCCCTAGGAGTACTTAACCAGGCCCATGTTTCAAGATGGAGCTCACCGGAGATGGATGATGTCATAAGACGGCTTAAGGCAACAGATCCCACAGATACCGAAGCAACGGTTGCTATCGGAATGGAAGGCCTGAAACTTCTTATCGAAGAAATGCCCAGTATCCCAACCTATGGTTATGCAGGTTTCCTGACCTGGGATGAGTACTACTGGACCAACTGGCCGGGCTCTGAAAATCCATATATCGCACCTTACAGCCATTGGGGTACATTTAAATACATGTTACCATTCCTTGAACCGACAGGAAATAAATAAAGATTAAATAAAAAGCCCCGGAAAGAAGACTCCTTCTCTCCGGGGTTTTTGCATTCTGGATATGATTTATAATAGCTTATCCAGGGGAGTATATTCCAAATTAAAGGTTTCTGCTACAGCCTGGCAGGTCAGTTTACCCAGATAGGTATTCACTCCTGCTGCCAGTTCCTGGTTTTCCAGCACGGCCTTCTGGAAGCCTTTATTGGCCAGTTCCAGGATATAGGGTAAGGTGGCATTGGTAAGGGCGAAGGTGGAAGTCCTGGCTACAGCACCGGGCATATTGGATACAGAATAATGGATAACACCATGTCTTATATAGGTTGGTTTATCATAAGTAGTGGGACGGGCATTTTCTACACATCCCCCCTGGTCAATGGCTACATCCACGATTACAGAACCTTCTTTCATGTTTTTGACCATTTCCTCTGTAATCAGGGCCGGTGTTCTGGCACCGGGGATCAGGACAGCGCCAATGACCAGATCTGCATCGGAAAGTTCTTCGGCAATATTATATTTATTGGATATGAGTGTTTTTACTCTACTGTTGAAGATTTCATCCAGGTACCTGAGACGGGGAGCACTGATATCCAGGATGGTAACTTCTGCCCCCAGCCCAACGGCCATCCTGGCTGCATTGATACCCACATTTCCGCCGCCAAGGATTACGACTTTAGCAGGTTTGACCCCGGGAACTCCTCCTAAGAGTACTCCACTGCCTCCCTGGGGCTTTTCCAGAAAATAGGCTCCTGCCTGTATAGATAGGCGGCCAGCCACTTCGCTCATGGGTATAAGTAAGGGAAGTGAGCCATCCTTCAGCTGTACGGTTTCATAGGCAATGGCTGTGACTTCTTTATCCAGCAATACATGAACCAGTTCCTCATTGGCAGCCAGGTGAAGATAGGTAAAGATAATCTGTCCCTTTTTTAAGTAATCATATTCTTCAGGCAAAGGTTCTTTTATTTTGACAATCATGTCTGCCCGGGCATAGATTTCCTCAGCATCAGCTACCAATTCTGCTCCGGCATCCTGATAGGCTCGATCAGTAATGCCGCTGCCTTCACCGGCTCCTTTCTGCACCAGTACCTGATGGCCGGCATCCTTTAAGGCATTTACACCAGCAATAGTGATGCCTACCCGGTATTCATTTTCCTTTATTTCTCCAGGTACCCCGATTATCATAACATCAACTCCTATCTACTCAACTGATTGAATATTTATATTTTAATATATGATAGGCTATTATTGCAAGTAAATTTTAACGATTTGTAAATATACTTTATTAATCCTTTTCTTCATCAAGAAAATATGATAAAATAAAATGCAAATTATGGAGAAAAATAATTTAGTAATAAGTGGAAAGTGGTGGTGGAATTGAAGGGCAAAATGAAAAGGTATATTTTTTTCTTTTTGTTTTTGCTTTGTTCCCGGCTTTTAATGGGAGCTGCAGGCGGATGGCAGGCCTATGAAAGTGAGAACTTTGTCCTTTTTTATCCGGAAGGTTATGAAAGACAGGCCCTGGAAGCCCTTTATTATCTTGAAAATTACCGGAGCAGTATCATGGAGCTGGCAGGTAACAAAAGGAATTTTAAGACCATTGTGGTTTTACAGGATATCGGGCTTTACACCAATGCCTATGCTAATGGCCTGAAGAATAAAATAAGTATTTTTACAACAATACCAGAAACGGATTCCCAGCTGGGTAATTATGAAAATTGGTTCCGGACTGTTGGTATTCATGAATATACACATATAGCCCAGATGACAAATTATTCAGGCGTCTATCTTCTTCTTAATTTGCTTTTTGGTAATTATATGTTACCCAATGCCTATAATCCGGACTGGATAGTCGAAGGAATAGCAGTCTATAGCGAATCAATAAGGAGCCCCTATGAGGGGAGATTAAATGATGGTTATTTTGATGGAGTAGTAGCCAGTAAGGCTGCTGCCGGCAGACTGCCCTCCCTGATAGAGATTACATATAGGGATAATCATTATCCCGGCGGCCACTGGTATCTGTATGGCGGGGAATTTCTGGACTATCTGGCAGAAACCTATGGGGAAGAAAAATTTGCCGGATATTTTAAAAGGGTAGGGGCAGACAGCAATATTACTTCTACTGGCCTTATTTATCCCTCTCTGGGGATTGATCGGATTGCCCGGCAGGTCTATGGCTATACTTTCCCGGAACTTTTTAAACAGTGGCAGGAACATATGGAGGAAAAGTATAGGGACTGGAAGATAGAGGGGGAGAAGCTGGTAGAGAACGAAAACGGCAGGATTTTTGGGTTAACATATGATTCAGGAAACCTTTATTATTTCAAGGAACGCTTTCTCGAACCCGGCCCCTTTGAAACAAAAGTTATTGTCCAGCTGGCAGAGTATAACCTGAAAACCGGTGGGGAGAGGATATTGGTTCAATTAAATGGTGATGCCAATCCCTTCCTGCAGGTACAGGATGGAAAGGTATATTATGCGGAAAAAGTCCTGGATGGAGACTATCCCAATTTGGATTTTGATGGCTTTGGCTATACTGCCAGGTTGAGCAGTTATGATTTGAAGACCAGGAAAAAAACTGAGATAATGAAGACTGAATTCAAGGATTTCCTGGTCCTGCCTGATGGTGATATACTATATACCCGGGTCCGCGGGGATGGGACCGGTTCAGAGCTCTGGTCCTACCAGCAGGGAGAACAGCGCCTGTTGGGAGAAGTCAATGAGCTCATAGGGGAGCTTGCCTATCATGATGACGGTATTATAGTTGTCAGCAAAGCTCCTGTCGGTTCCTGGAATATAAATCTCCTGAACCTGGAGGATTTCTCTCTAAGTCCTCTGGTGGATACCCCCTATGCAGAGAGGCTGGTGAAGGTTGCCGGGGATGATTTGTATTTTACCGGCAATTATGGCCAGGCTTATTCTGTGTATCGGTATAGGATTGCAGGTGGCGGAGAAGTTTATGGGTTAATGGATAATCCCTTTGCAAGGGATGGGGTTGCCGTAGGTGATGATATTTACTTTGTCAGCCTGCTTCCTGATGGTGAGGCTATTTACCGGACGGCCAGGAAGGAAAGGAAGGTACACCTGGCCAGAGGGAGTGAGCAGGAAGTTGAACTGCCGGATACATCTGCTATTCCGGGCTTAAGGAAAGTAGATTTTTATGGAAAGAATTACAGCTATTTGTTTAAACCGGATATCCGTTTTCCCTATCTTTATGGTAGTGATGCCCTTGAGCTGATTACATATTATATTGATTACCTGAACATGAGTTATTCTATCATCAGTAAAAATTTAATGCCCCTGACAGTTACCCTGGATGGTGATAAAGAAGGGATGGAATTATCACTGGATTACCCTATCTATGTGAACAATGCGGCAGGTATAACACGGATTGATCTCAGTTACAGGACAGATTTCATTGATAATTATCCCGGTATAGCCTTTAACTTTTCATTTCCTGAGGATACCCTGATGGTGGGATATAGCAGGAATATTGAGGGGGATGCAAATTACCAGCAGTTGGTATACCGCCATCTGTTTAATAGGGGCAGCCTGAAAATCGAAGGGCTTAACTTTGTTTCCTTTAAACCGCAAGAGAGGGCACGGGATACAGATTTCTTCCGTTATAAGTATGAAGGAAGGCGGCTGAGTGTTGACCTGACTGGCAAGATAGCGGAAATCCGCAATGGTT
Source organism: Halanaerobiales bacterium (assembly GCA_025451675.1). Taxonomy (GTDB): domain Bacteria; phylum Bacillota; class Halanaerobiia; order Halanaerobiales; family DTU029; genus DTU029. The sequence continues at coordinate 21,061 of JANWJZ010000021.1, forward strand.
ACTGGAGTCCCAACCTGTATTTTGGAGACCTTTATGTAAATCTCTTTGTGGATTATAACTGGCATGAAACTGAGGATGAGATAGTCTATGGCGGGGAATTGCAACTGGAGACAGGCAGCCAGTTTAAGCTCCAGTATGTACCGGTTTTAGGGGTCAAGCGCCATGGGGAAGAGCTGATACCTTATCTCGAGATCAAATTAAATTTATAGGGTAAGAGTACTTTAAAACTTTTTTCATTACATTATGATATAATTATATCAGGAAGTTGATAAAGTTTCTGTTGATTTGTCATATTATAGAATTAAAGTAGGTGATTGGGATATGTTAATACTCTTACTCCTGATAATGGCAATGCTTGTTTCCCCGTATTTATTGATTCCTTTCTTTGCCTTTTTTGCCTTACTGGCGCTTTTGCTGCCTTTTCAGTTTACCGTAAATTCATTATTTCATATCTTCACCATTCCTGGCCAGATTTATAAGATTGCCACTAACCGGGTTTTGCGGATGAATCATGCCCTGGAGCATGCCACAGTCAATATCCTGGAAAGCAGGTATGGTTATAAGAATCTGGCCGGGTATGCGGAGAATAATGGTTTTTATATCATTGGAGCCAACAATATTTTTCAGGTAGAGCAGGCGGCAAGGGAAGGCCTGGCCTTGTTGAAGAGAGGGGAAAAGGACCTGGCCATTCATAGAAAGTGTGGTACCAGTATCTCCATGGTCAATTTCATCTCCTCTTTAGCCTTTATATTTTTAATCCTTGTTACTGGACATTTCAATATAATGAATGTCCTGCTGGCTGTCCTCTTTGCCAATTTGCTGGGTCCTTTGCTGGGAAGATTTGTACAGAGATATTTTACGACTTCAGCTGATGTGTCAGAAATGGAGATAGTGACTTCCTATTATGCACCTGGACAGATGTGGAATACCCCTGGAAAGATCTTTGTAAAGACCAGTTGGATTCCTTATCTGTAGTTTTGCAATAAATTAATGGAGGGCTTGTCATGACTTTTATTGGCAACATCATATGGTTTGTTTTTGGTGGTTTTATTCATGCTCTTGGCTGGTTTTTATCAGGTGTACTCTGGTCTATTACCATTATCGGAATTCCCTATGGTAGGCAGTGTTTTAAGATGGCTAAATTACAGCTGGCGCCTTTTGGGAAAAAGGTGGTAGACGAAAAGGGAGGCAGCCCCCTTTATTTCATTGCCAATATAATCTGGATTATATTTTTTGGCTGGGAGCTGGCCCTGGCTAACCTGATATCAGCATTGCTTTTTGCCATAACAATCATCGGTATCCCCTTTGCTAAACAGAGTTTAAAATTGGCAGTCCTATCTTTCATGCCTTTTGGAAAGAGGGTAGTAAAAGGGTAGAAACCAGCTAAAACCAGTCCTGGCAGTATAGGTTGATGAAAAAAATATAACTGAGAATAACTCCCGTAAGGGAGTTTTTTTTGTTGGCGAATATATTTTTGCTTTTTATATTTTGTTTTATATGTATTGCTTAATATATTTCAGAGAGAATGGTTATATTAATAGATTAGATGGTGAAGATTAGCTTTTGGAAGAGATTGGGCAATGTATAAAAGGTGGAGACAAAGGAGAGATGGCCTTGTTGTTAATGACAGAGGATCTTGGTAAACGCTTTGGTAAACGCTGGGCAGTTTCTGGGGTGAACCTGGTGGTAGCAGAAGGGGATATCCTGGGTTTATTGGGCCCTAACGGGGCGGGAAAGAGCACTATAATCAGGATGTTGACCGGTTTGATTCAACCTACCAGGGGTAAAATCAGATTCAGGGACAGGGAATATAATAAACTCCCCAGGGAGAATATCCGGGCCCTGATTGAGGTTCCTGCCTTTTATGAATACCTCAGTGCCTGGGAGAACCTGAAGATTTTTGCCCGGCTTTCCGGTATAGAAGATGATGGGATGATTGCAGATTCTTTACATAAGGTCGGCCTCTACGAACGGCGGTATGATAAAGTTAAGACCTATTCCCAGGGTATGAAACAGCGATTGGGTATTGCCCAGGCTATCATGGATAAGGCTGAATTGGTAATATTGGATGAGCCTACCAATGGCCTTGATCCAAAGGGTATCCGGGAAATAAGGGATTTAATCAGGGAATTAAACACGAAAGAGGGGATGACCTTTATCATCTCCAGTCATCTCCTATTGGAGATAGAGGGGCTCTGTAACCGGGTTGTCATACTCCAGGAAGGCAAAATCCTGGCCCAGGGTTTGATCCGGGAATTACTGACACCTGGCCAGAGCCTGGAGGATTATTTCATAGCGAAAACCTCCTGATAAAAATTAAGGCGATTACAGAAAGAATACTGTAATTAATAATAATATGAATAAATATATTGGAAAGGAAGAGGAAGATTAGATGGTCTGGACCTTGATCAGGATTGAGTTGAATAAGATGTTCCGGCGGCCCCGTACATATCTTGGTTTGGTCGGTGCTGCCCTGATTCCTCTGGCAGTAATCATCATCTTTGCCTATAAAGATCCTACCCCCTTTATAGCCAGAATCCTGGGTGATATGTTTACCCTTTCCGGCTCCATTTTAAATGGTTACCTGGTTTCTTTAGTTACTATCAACCATGGGACCATAAATTTTTTCCTGCCAGTATTGGTAGTCCTGGTGGTAGGAGAGATTGTGGCAGGGGAGGAACAGGAGGGGACCTTAAGGCTGGTATTATCCCGGCCGGTGAACAGGGCCTATTTCCTACTTTCCAAGCTGATTTCTTCCTTGCTCTATACCTTTCTTCTGGTTTTAATCATGGCCATTGTCGGCCTTGGCGGAGGTCTGCTGGTATTTGGCAGGGGCTCTCTTTTTGTGAGCGGTTTACTGCTCGGTGATGAAGGCTGGTTTAATATTCTCAATTCAGCGGAAGCAATGAAGAGGTTATTAATGGTCCATGGGGGAACTTTCCTGGTCATTCTGACCATCACCTTTTTGAGCTTTTTGCTCTCCAGTATATTAAAGAATCCAATTGGTGCCATGATCTTTCCCCTTATCCTGGTAATCTTTCTACAGATTATTTCCAACTTTCCTTTCTTCAGTGAGGTAAAGCCATACCTCTTTACCACTTACATGGATCTATGGGTGGATCTGCTGGCACCGGAGATACCCTGGAAGGATATACTTAATTCCGGCTTCATTCTAATGGGCCATGGCCTTCTTTTTCTACTGGGCAGTTTTTATTATTTTACACGTAAAGATATTCTCAGTTAGGGGTGAAAATGATGAAAATAGGGAAGAAAAGGATGAAAAAGGTTATTTTGATTCTGACATTTTTTCTTTTAGCCTGTTTTACTCTATTGGCTGTTGATCCAGTATTGCCTTTGGAAATTCTGGAAAAACAACAGGAAATCAAAAACTTCAAGGTGGATGTTGAGCTGGTGATAAGTACCCATGCAGGCCAGGATTCTGAGTTCTTTTTTACCTATTATTACGAGGAACCGGATAAAATCTATCTGGAGACCGATGATTTTGTCCTGTTGCCCAAAGAGGCTTTAAAAACAATGCAGCCGTCATTCTTTCAGGCTGATAAATATAGCTTTAATTATCTGGGAAAGAAGGAGGGACTGGATATACTGGAGTTGATACCCCTGGATAAGGGGGAAAAGTACCGTTTATACCTGGCCATCGATTCCGGTAATTCGATAATCAGGTCAGGAGAACTATTTTTTCAGATGGCCAATTACCGGGAGGAATTCAATGCTATTATTTATTTCGCAGATATAGATGGCTATGCCTTGCCTGTATATATTGAGGGAGAACTGGCGGTCCCAACCAAATTTGCCATAGGCGGAGAAATTAAGGAATACAGGGAAGGGAGCTTTCACCTGAAATTAAAGGATTATGCTATAAATATAGAATTTCCAGAGAAAATCAAGAAGAGCCTGTCCAGTAATTAAAGTCTATTTTCAGGCAGGATTTTTATCTAATATGCTCGAATATAATAATAAATAGTATAAAATGGTTGATTTTATTAATGTAGGGGTGATGAGATGAAGATTAAGTGGTGGGGACATGCATCATTTCTGATTACTGATGATAAAGGAGTAAAGATTATAACAGATCCATATGGAGATGAGCTTCCTTACAGCAGGATAAGTGATGAAGCCGATATTGTTACAATCAGCCATGAACATTATGATCATAACAAGGCCGGGGTAGTTAAGGGGAACCCGGAGATAATCAGAAGTACAGGAACATTTACGGTAAAAGATGTCAAGATTACAGGTATACCCACAAAACATGATAAAAATGAGGGCAGGGACCGGGGAGACAATATTATCTTCCTGATTGAAGTCGTCGGGAAAAGGATAGCCCACCTGGGGGATCTGGGCCATATCCCGGATGATGAAGTCCTGGAACAGCTTGCAGACCTTGATATCCTTATGATGCCTGTCGGTGGTACTTATACAATTAATGCCGAAGAGGCCTATGAACTCTGCCAGAAAATCAAGCCCGGACTGATTGTTCCCATGCATTACAAGACAGATATCCTGGATTTTCCCATAACCCCTTTGGATGATTTCACCCGCTTTTTTGCAGAAGATTTGATATACAGGGTGGATTCTGCTGAGGTAGATATAGACAGTATTCCGGCAGGCAAAGAAGTCCTTGTCCTCGATTACGTATGAGACATGACATAGAGGGTCGGTTTTCTTGTGTTATTTAATACACAGGGTCGGTTCTCCTGTGCCATACCTGAATCAATGTTCTTTTTTGCCAATAGCGAAGATCAGGCGCAAAGATCAAACACAGTAGAACCGCCCCCTCTGTGTCATTTTTTTAAAGGAGTGGAGAGATGATAAGGAAAGCACTGGAGTATGCAGCAGTTTATCATAAAGAAGGGGTCCGGAAGGGGTCCAATGTTCCCTATATAGTCCATCCTTTTGAGGTAGCCCTGATTTTACAGGAAAATGGCATGGAGGAGAAGATTATCGTTGCCGGCCTCCTGCATGATACCCTGGAGGATACAGAATTGACTGCAGAGCAATTGAAAGAAGAATTTGGTGAAGATATCCTGCAGCTGGTACTGGGCGCTTCCGAGGTACTGGAGGGCAGGGAAGAGACTCTCTGGGAGGAACGTAAGAAGCATACCATCGAATATCTGAAGACTGCCCCTATAGATGTTAAATATATCGTCTGCGCGGACAAACTGAGTAATATAAGGAGTATGCTTGCTGATCATGAAAAAAAAGGGGAAAAATTCTGGGATAAATTCATGAATAGTGATAAAAAGATTGGTGGCAGCGAATATTCCAGGGAATATAAGAGGGAGAAACAAAAGTGGTATTATGAGAGTCTGGTCAAGAATCTGCAGGAACTGGAAGGCCTAAAGATGTATGAGGAATTGAAGGAAGCGGTCAGGGAATTATTTGGACATCCAGAAAATTTATAAATGAACATGTGTTTTAAACGTTATGGTGTTAGAGGGGGATGTTATAATTTTTTTAGCAAGAATATTATAAATATTTAAAATAAATTTATTAAAGGAGAAGGACAATGGAAGCTCCTGAAAGGGAAGAGGAAAGGTATATTTACAATTTTTTAGAGAAGATTACCGGTTGCTTTTATGCAGAGTGGTATTTATGCTCAGAGGAAATAAGCAATTTTAATATTGATATTCATGAGGCTGTATACAATATGGGTAGATATAAGATGGAGAAAATTAAACAATATGTATATGAAAATGCCTTTATCCATGAAAAATTATGGACAGTATATGAGGAAATAAAGGATTTTAAAGAAGTTGCTGATTTACTGGTATACCTTTCCTCTAATCCATGTCATTGTCCTGAGCAAACTCTCTTAAATATTTTGCGTTGTTCCAAAAACATCAGGATTTTAAATACCGATGTTCCTGGAGTATACCGCATTCTTCCTGTTTATGAACAAATACCTGCACTTAAGAACGGGCATATTTATTGTAATTCTAGAGTTAATCAGCATAGAGTTAATAATAAATGAAGAAAAAATACTAGAAAAATATTGAAATAAAACCAAATATTTGTTATAATAAACCCCAAACGAATGTTCAGTATTGGGGTGTTATTATGGAGAAAAACTTAAAGAATTTTCAACGGGAGACTACTTCTGTATGGTCTTTTCCAAAAAGGGGAAGATGGTATACTCATAATGGGAATTATTCAGGAAATTTTCCTCCACAGGTTCCCCGGAATCTTATATTACAGTATTACAATGAAGGGGATAAAGTACTGGACCCGATGATGGGCGGAGGCACTACGATTATAGAGGCTAAAATATTAAATAGAAGAGGTATCGGTTTTGATATTAATCCTGCTGCCTTAGAGATTAGTGTAAAAAACCTGGATTTTGAAGGTGATTTTAAATATGATCCAGTAATAGGCCTGGCTGATGCCCGTGAATTAAAAGAAATTGATGATGAGTCGATAGATCTGGTTATTACTCATCCGCCGTATTTAGATATTATCAGTTATTCAGAGGGTAAGATAGAGGAGGATTTATCAAATATTGAAGATGTAGGCTTATTTCTAAGGGAAATCAGTAAAGTTGCCAGAGAAACTTATAGGGTGTTGATGGAAAATAAGTATTGTGCAATTCTTATTGGAGATATTAGAAGAAAAGGCCATTATGTACCATTGTCCTTTTATGTAATGGCTGAATTTTTAAAGGCTGGTTTTGTATTAAAGGAAGAAATTATAAAGCTGCAACATAACTGTCGTAAGACACCATACTGGGAAAAGAGGAGCAGTAAATATGGTTTTTATTTAATTATGCATGAACATTTATTTGTTTTTAGAAAACCATATGCAGGGGAAGATTTAACAGAATTAAAATATAGTACTAAAATAATGAAGGATTATTGATATATTTCAAGAAATAAGAGTATATAATTCTATAAGTTTAAGGAGGAAATCAGTAATGGCTACAGCTTTAAATAGAAAAATAATTTCAGTTTATCCATTTGTTAAGTGGGCTGGCGGGAAGCGGCAATTGCTTTCTGAATTTAAGAAGTATTTTCCGCCAGTAGGAAGTTATAAGAGATATTTTGAACCTTTTCTGGGCGGTGGTGCTGTATTTTTTGATTTACAGCCGGATAGGGCTGTTTTAATGGATATTAATGAGGAATTGATTAATGCCTATAAGGTAATTCAGAATAATATAGAAGGCTTAATTGAGGAACTGAAAAAACACAAAGAAAATCATTCCAAGGACTATTATTATGAAATAAGGGATTGGGACAGGCTGCCGTACTATAAAGAAAGGACTGCTGTGGAAAGGGCGGCCCGGTTTATATATTTAAACAGGACCTGTTTTAATGGTTTATATAGGGTAAATAGTAAAGGGCATTTTAATGTTCCTTTCGGGCAGTATAAAAACCCCAGAATACTTGATGAAGATAATTTAAGAAAAGTTCATCTTTTATTAAATAATGGCAAAGACATTTTGATTGAACACACAGATTACAAAAAGGTTCTGGAATATGCTAAAGAGGGGGATTTCATTTATTTTGATCCTCCCTACTATCCGCTTGATCCAACGTCTTTTACCAGTTATACCAAAGATAATTTTGGTCCGGAAGAACATAAGGAATTAGCTGCTGTTTTTAAAGAATTAACTGACAGAGGCTGTATGGTAGCCTTGAGTAATTCCAGTACGGAAGAAGTACGGAAATTATATAGTTTTGATGGGGTTGAATTGGTTCCTTTGCAGGCAAGGCGCAGTATAAATAGTGATGTCAATGGCAGGGGAGCTATTGAAGAGTTGTTGATAATAAATTATAAATTATAAAAATAATTTGACCGGTGATGAATTATGGCTCATGTGGAAACTAAAAAAATAACTAAAAATGATCAGGCCTGGGAAGAGTTATTTGCTGAGCATAATATTTTACGGGAAGTTAATGAAAAGGGTTATTATGTAATAACAGCAAAAGATATTGGAAAGTACCGGGAAAGCAGATTAATGACCAAATTTGATCATAAAGCCAATCTTCCTAAATTATTTAAGGATAACAGATTGACCATTTTACCTATTACCAGAGGAAGTTATATTATTGCTAGTTTCATTAGTAGAGTAAAAAAGAAATGTTTTAAACAGTGCTAGGGTATTTTAAGAAAAATTTACATACAGGGGTTGATGTAGAAATGCTAAATCTAAGTATTAATGACATCAAGAATAGAAAGATATGGGAAGATGCAGGAATCAAGCTCCCCACTTTTGACTATGATAAGGTGGCTGCTGCTACAGCAGAAAACCCAGAATGGGTGCATTTTGGAGCCGGTAATATCTTCAGGGGATTTATTGCTGTATTACAACAAAAGCTCCTTAATGAAGGAAAAGCCAATAGCGCTATTGTGGCCGTTGAGACCTTTGATGAGGAAATTATAGACAGGATCTATGCACCCTATGATAACCTCGGTTTACTGGTCATCATGAAATCTGACGGAACCCTGGAAAAGGAAGTAGTGGCCAGCATTACCGAGGGGCTGGTCGGTGATCCTTCCCGGGAAAGGGACTGGCAGCGCTTACAGGAGATTTTCGCCAATCCTTCACTCAGGTTGGCCAGTTTTACCATAACAGAAAAGGGATATAGCCTGAAGGATTTGCAGGGAGAATATTTTGATTTTGTCCTGGAGGATATGAAGAATGGGCCGGAAAAACCGGTACATGCCATGTCAAAAGTAGCAGCCCTTATGTATACCAGGTTTAGGAATGGCAAACTGCCCATAGCCCTGGTCAGTATGGATAACTGCTCACACAATGGAGAAGTACTCCATGCCTCTATCAGGACAATTGTCGAAAAATGGGTGGAGAACGGCCTGGTAGAAAAGGGTTTCCTGGATTATATCAACAATGAAGAAAAGGTAAGTTTCCCATGGACCATGATTGACAAGATTACACCGAGGCCTTCTGAGAAGGTCAGGGATGCCCTGGCAGAAATAGGTTTCAAAAATACAGAGATTGTACAGACTGCAAAGAATACCTATATTGCTCCTTTTATCAATGCCGAGGCTGCTGAGTATCTGGTTGTTGAGGATAAGTTCCCTAATGGCCGGATGCCCCTGGAAGAGGCCGGTGTAATCTTTACCGATAGAGAGACAGTAAATAAGGTGGAGAAAATGAAGGTGGGAACCTGCCTTAACCCACTGCATACAGCCCTGGCGATTTTTGGCTGCCTGTTGGGTTATGAGCTGATTGCAGATGAGATGAAGGATGAGGATTTGAGGAGATTGATAGAGAGGATCGGTTACGAAGAGGGCCTGCCGGTGGTTGTTGACCCAGGGGTATTGAACCCAAGAGATTTTATAGATGAAGTTATCGGGGAAAGGCTGCCCAATCCCTATATTCCGGATTCACCGCAAAGAATTGCCACTGATACCTCCCAAAAGGTAGGGATTAGATTCGGAGAGACTATAAAAGCTTATACCGGCAGAGAGGATCTGGATCCAGTAGATTTAACCTGTATTCCTCTGGCTATAGCAGGCTGGCTCAGGTATTTGCTGGGCCTGGATGATAATGGCCAGGAGATGAGCTTAAGCCCGGATCCAATGCTGGAGGAACTGCGCTCATATCTGAAAGGGGTGGAACTTGGCCAGCCTGAATCTGTGGGCGACAGCCTGCAGCCCATATTATCCAATGAGAAACTTTTTGGTTCAAACCTTTATGACGTAGGCTTGGGAGAAAAGATAGAGGGCTATTTTAAAGAGATGCTGGCTGGTAAGGGCGCCGTCAGAGAAACCCTGAGGAAGTATTGTCATGGTTAAGGTCCGGAATTAAAATAATCTAAGAGAAAAGGTATAGGGATCAGGGGGGAGATTTAGCAGGAGCTAAATCTCCCTTTTTTAAATTCCCCTGTTTTATTTCCCTTTATTAATTAGTATTGCTGTTATTTGGGTTAAACCTTTGCTTTCTAAAAAAATACCTCTTTACAAATTCCGGATATGATTTTCCATCCCAGGCTTCAATTTCTTCCCGCTTTTTTTGCAGGATCTCATCGGCTTTTTCCTGGCTCAGTTTATTTTCCCTTACTTTTTTCTCCAGTCTCTGTTCCAGAGAAGAGATAAGGATTTTTTTCTTTTCCTCCAGAGGGAGCTTCTCAAATTCCCTGATTTCTGCGATTCGCTCATCAATCCTGGCCTTTATGCGTTCAGCTTCCTCTTTACTTATTTCACCGGCTTTCAGCCTCTTTTCCGTCTTTTCCTTCAGGCTTTCCAACACTTTTATCGGGTCCTTTTCTTTCTTCTCTTTTTTCAGAAAGACTTTTTCCTCAACAGCTTTTTCTTCAACAATTTGGTCCTCGCAGATAGAAGAATTGATTACCTGGCTATTACTGACAGGTGGTTCTAAATTATTGATATTTGCAAGCCTATTAATGTCTGCAAGGACAGTAGCCGCTGTCAAGGATCCTACGAGGACGGTAGTTAAAAGTGTTTTGCCTGTATTCAGTTATATCACCCCTTTCATGATTATTATCTGTGATTTTTCATGAACTATGTTGTAACTTAATACTATTTTTGTAAAGAGAATATTTTTGGAAATACTATTTTTGGAAAAATAGTTGCAGGAAAAAAAATATTGATGTAGAATTATTATAAATTATAATTTTTTACGAGGAGGAAGAAGTATGAGGAAATTTTTTGTAACACTATTACTTATTTTAGTTTTATCAATTTCAGTTGTAGCGGCAGATTTTCATATCGGTATAGTAACAGGAACTGTATCCCAATCTGAGGATGACCTGAGAGGCGCAGAAGAGATGATCAAAAGATATGGAGACAGTTCTAACGGTGGTATGATTACCCATGTTACTTATCCTGATAACTTCATGCAGGAACAGGAAACAACAATCATACAGATTACTGCCCTGGCAGATGATCCCCTGATGAAGGCAATTATTGTGAACCAGGCTGTTCCTGGTACTGTAGAAGCATTCAGGAGGATCCGTGAAGTAAGGCCTGACATTCTTTTACTGGCCGGTTCACCTCACGAGGATCCGGAGATGTTGGTAGATGTTGCTGATTTGACTGTTAATCCTGATAATGTTGCCCGTGGTTACCTGATTGTAAGGGCTGCCAAAGAATTAGGGGCAGATACATTTATGCATATTTCTTTCCCGAGGCACATGAGTTATGAACTCCTTTCCAGGAGAAGGGACATCATGAAAGAAGCAGCCAATGACCTGGGCATGAAATATGTTGAGATGGGTTCACCAGACCCCCTCAGCGATATCGGTCTGGCCGGTGCACAGCAATTTATCCTGGAGAAAGTACCGGCCTGGCTGGAGCAGTATGGAAAGAATGTTGCTTTCTTCTGTACAAACGATGCCCATACAGAGCCGTTGTTGAAGAGAGTAGCTGAATTAGGCGGATACTTCATTGAAGCAGACCTGCCTTCTCCAACTATGGGTTATCCTGGCGCTCTGGGTATTGACTTTACTCAGGATGAGCAAGGTGACTGGCCTAAAATTCTGGCTAAAGTAGAAGAAGCTGTAGTAGACGCCGGTGGTGCTGGCAGAATGGGTACATGGGCGTATTCATTTGGTTTCTCAACTTCTGCTGCTTTAGCTGAACATGCAAAGAGGGTTCTGGAAGGTAAGGCTGATTTATGGAACATGGATGACCTGATGGCTGCTTATGAAGAATTTACCCCGGGTGCCGGTTGGAACGGCAGCTATTATGTGGATGCCGATGGTATTGAAAGGGATAATTTTGTCCTTATCTATCAGGATACCTATATCTTCGGTAAAGGATATATGGGTATGACCGATATTGAGGTCCCGGCTAAATATTTTGAGATTGGCCAATAAGGATAGATTTATTCTGATGTGAATAGTTATTGCTGAATCGGGGGGTCTTTTACCCCCTTCCTTTTTTAAATTGTACAGCAGAGTCAGTCTTTATACAGTAAGGATAGAAGGTGAGAGAATGAAAGATAAATTTTTACTGCGGATGGAAAATGTCAGTAAAGATTTTTATGGTAATACAGTTCTCAAAAATGTTAATTTGAATGTAAAACCAGGTGAGATAGTAGGCCTGGTAGGAGAAAATGGTGCCGGCAAATCCACCCTGATGAAAATTATTTTCGGTTCTTCAGAAATTTATGAGACCGGTGGCTATAATGGTAAAATCATCTTTGCGGGAGAAGAGGTCAATTTCCGTTCTTCTTTTGATGCCCTGCAGGCAGGTATAGGCATGGTTCATCAGGAATTTGTGCTGATTCCTGGTTATTCTGCCACAGAGAATATCCTTTTGAATACGGAGCCGACCAGGCCAAACATCCTGGCAGAGGTATTTGACGAAAGGGTGAATACTCTGGATTGGCCAGAGATGAAAAAACGGGCTAAAGAGGCTATTGGTCTCCTGGAAGTAGATCTGGATCCGGATATGCTGGTGAAGGAAATGCCCGTAGGTCATAGACAGTTTACGGAGATAGCCAGGGAGATTAACCGGGAATCTACTAAATTATTAATTATGGATGAACCAACTGCTGTTTTGACTGAGAGTGAAGCAGATGTTGTCCTGAAGGTGATCAAGAAGATTGCCAGTATGGGGATTGCGGTAATCTTTATCAGCCATAGATTAAAGGAAATCCTTACCGTCTGTGATTATATTGTAGTTCTGCGGGATGGTGAGATTCAGAAGGAATTGAGGCCGGCTGAAACTAATGAACGGGAAATTGCCGAATATATGGTTGGAAAGGATTTGGGTGAGAAGTCAGGTGTAAATAGAGAGAAAAGGGAATTTAATGAGACTATACTGAAGATAGAAAATCTCTGGGTAGATATGCCCGGAGAGCAGGTTAATGGGATTTCCCTGGAAGTAAAAAAGGGAGAGATATTGGGTATCGGCGGATTAACCGGCCAGGGTAAACTGGGCATTGCCAATGGAATCATGGGCCTTTATCCGGCCGAAGGCAGGGTCATTTTTAAAGGAGAAGAACTTCCCTTAAACAACACCAGAGAGATCCTCAATAGAGGACTGGCCTTTGTTTCCGAAGACAGGAGAGGTATCGGTTTGCTTCTGGATCAACCATTAAACTGGAATATTGCCTTCACTGCCATGCAGGTGAAAGGGGAATACCTGAAAAATTACCTGGGTGGATTAATCAAATGGAGAGATGATGAGGCTATTTCCCAACTGGCCAGAGAATATATCGAAAGACTGAACATTAAATGTTTCAGCGAAAGACAGTATGCCCGGGAACTTTCCGGTGGTAATCAGCAGAAGGTTTGTCTGGCCAAGGCTTTTGCCCTGAATCCGGAAGTGCTTTTTGTTTCTGAACCGACCAGGGGCATTGATATTGGTGCCAAAAAACTGGTTCTGGATACCTTAAGGCTTTATAATAGAGAGTATGGGACAACGATTATTATAACTTCTTCAGAACTGGAAGAGTTGAGAACTATTTCGGACAGGATTGCCATTATAAATGAAGGGAAGATTGCAGGTATCCTGCCACCTACTGCTGACCGGGTAGAGTTTGGTCTCCTGATGCTGGGCAAAATGGAAACAGGGGAAGGTGTTCTGAATGAATGAGAGACTAAAAGGAATTATTGAAAATATTGGACTGCCGAGACTATTGATCGCCTCATTTTTACTCCTATTGTTTATCATTGCTCCATTTGTTGGGGTTAGAGTAGATACATCCATAAATGATGTAATAGCCAGATTTGCCATGAATGGAATTCTGGTCCTGTCACTGTTTCCCATGATCAAGTCTGGCTGTGGATTAAACTTTGGCCTCCAGTTAGGAGTTATTGCAGGATTGCTGGGAGCAGTTATCAGCCTTGAGATGAAGGTGACCGGTTTTGCTGGTTTTGTTCTGGCAATTATTATCTCAATAGTTTTTGCTATAATATTTGGTTACCTCTATGGCCTTTTATTGAATAAAGTCAAGGGCGAAGAAATGGTCGTTGCCACTTATGTAGGTTTTTCTGCTGTTTCTTTTATGAGTATTATGTGGCTGTTGCTCCCCTTTAAGAATCCAGATATGATCTGGGCCTATGGTGGAGAAGGGTTGAGGACGACTATCAGTACCGAAGGCTACTGGCATCACATTCTTAATGACTTTTTAAGTTTTCAGATCGGTTCTCATATTACTATTCCTACAGGTGCCCTGCTCTTTTTTGCCTTACTGTGTCTGATTGTCTGGGCTTTCTTCCGGACCAAGGCTGGAACAGCCATGGAGGCTGTAGGCTCAAACCCAGATTATGCCCGATCCTGTGGAATCGATGTTGACCGGGTAAGGATCCAGTCTGTTATCTTTTCGACCATTATTGCGGCATTGGGTATCCTGGTTTATCAACAGAGTTTTGGTTTTATCCAGCTTTACAATGCTCCATTGATGATGGCTTTTCCGGCGATAGCAGCAATCTTACTGGGTGGAGCCTCAGTGACAAAGGTAAAGATGTGGAATGTATTGCTTGGGGCATTACTATTCCAGGGTATTTTAACCATGACCCCTTCAGTAATTAATAACTTGATTAAGAGCGATATGTCAGAGACCATCAGGATTATCATATCTAATGGTATGATTGTCTATGCATTGACCAGAAGAATGAAGGTGAGATCATGAAAAATCAAGATAGTTTGAAGACGGTAAATCCTGTTAAGCAGTTTTTCATAAATTATGCAGTACCAATTTTGTTTATTATCATGATTGTTTTTGCTGCACCAATGTCCGGGCTCAGCCCTGTTTTCCTGATCAATGAAGTAATGACGAGATTGACCAGGAACTCTTTCCTGATCCTTTCCCTTTTGATACCTGTCCTGGCTGGCATGGGTATGAATTTCGGTATTGTTATGGGAGCCATGGCGGGCCAGATCGGCCTGATTTTAATCACTGATTGGCAGATAGTCGGTGTTCCAGGTATACTACTGGCCATGTTGATCTCTACTCCTATTGCCATTGTTTTCGGTTATTTTACGGGGATTGTCCTCAATAAAGCCAGGGGTAGAGAGATGGTAACAGGTATGATGCTGGGCTATTTCATGAACGGTATTTACCAGCTCCTGGTCCTCTATGGTATGGGTAAAATTATCCCGATCAGGGATAAAAGTATCCTGCTTTCCAGGGGATATGGGATCAGAAATGCCATCAGCCTTGATGGTATCAGGCAGAGCCTCGATAATGTGATCAAACTGGATATTATGGGTATCCAGATCCCGCTGGTTACCCTGGCTGTAATTGCCCTGAATTGCCTTTTTATTATCTGGTTCAGAAAAACTAAATTGGGCCAGGATATGAGGACCGTTGGCCAGGATATGGAAGTGGCCAGAATGGCGGGGATTGATGTGGAAAAAACCCGGATTATTTCAATTATTATCTCTACAGTCCTTGCGGCATATGGCATGATTATTTACCTCCAGAACATCGGTACCATCAATACCTATAACAGCCATGAACAGATTGGCTTTTTTGCAGTTGCTGCCCTATTGGTGGGCGGGGCTTCTGTATCCAGGGCATCGATCCTGAATGTTTTTATCGGTGTAGTCCTCTTCCATACTGTCTTTATTGTTTCTCCCAGGGCAGGAAAAGAATTAATCGGTTCAGCCCAGTTGGGAGAATATTTCCGGGTCTTTATCACTTATGGAGTCATTGCTTTTTCCCTGGCCTTATATGCCTGGAGGAATAGGATAGAGGCGGAAAATGAGAGGAAAAAGGCCATGATGCTTCGACGGGCTTCTCTCCAGAATGAGGCAGAAGAAGGTGGTAATTTATGAAGAAAAAATTAATTATCAGAACCAGTCTCATAGTTCTTCTTATTATTCTGGGGATAATACTCTTTGTAATCGGGAAGCAGCATAAGGTCCTGCTTGATAACCGGGATCTGACCATTGATGGTGTTACCTATACTGCTGAAGCAGCTTATGAGATCTGGGTAGACGGGGAGAAGGTAGGGAGGACAGCCCTTAATCCGGGAAGGCGGAATGTAGCCTATGTGGTCGGCCCATCCCATGAGATTGAATTGAGGGAAGTAAAGAATGGCAAACCTACTGGTGATAGCATTGTAAAGAAGTTCCGGCTTTCAGTTAAACAGAGTGAGGTCATTATCAATATTCCTGCCCTGGCAGCCGGTTCTGATTCCTTCCTTTATGAGGCAGATTAAGATCAGGATGATTAAAAAGAGAATTCAGCAATGGATTCTCTTTTTTTAATTTATTTCAATCTATTATTATAAATTATATAAATGCATATAATTAAATCCTTTGATGAAGAATAATTGATATGGAAAGGAGGAACAGGATGTCCAGGAAAAAGGTTTTCAGGATAGTTATCATTCTGATGACACTGGTGCTTCTCCTGACTGCTTGTGATGAAAATGAGCCAAACGAGGTAGAGGGAGAAGAACCCGGGGATAAGGTACAGGAAACAGAATCACGGGAAGAGATAACTGATATGCTGCCCATTCAGGCTTACTTTCCCTTTAGCCGGGGAATGGAGTATCAGTTTGCCGGGGAGGGAAATGAGTATGCTTCTTTTATTAGAAAGATAATCCATGTGGAGGAGAATTATCTCCAGTTGACGGATAATAATGGCGGGACAATAGTTACCTCTATTTATGAGATGGGTGAAAAGGAGCTGAGGAAGGTTTACAGCCAGGAGGAATTCTATAGTGAGGAAAACCTGATTCCAGAGGCAAAGAAAAATAAAGGGACGGGAGTTGTAATCATAAAGGCTCCCCTGAGGGAGGGGAACAGCTGGGAGAATGATGGTGAGAAAAGGGAGATAGTTGCCGTAAATCAGACTGTCGAGCTCCCTGCCGGTACCTTCCATGGTGTATTGAAGATAAAGATTAATTACAGGGAAAGTGGCGCAACAGCATATGAATATTATGCGCCAAATCTCGGCTTAATCAAGAAGGAATATGAAAGTGAAGGTTTCGAAGTAAGTTCAAAATTGCAATCTTTTGCCCTGCAGAAAGAATGAATGCAAAAAAAAGTAGTATAACCATAAAAATAGAGGAAATCCTTGCTTTATCCAGAATATAACTAATAACACACAATAACCTTATAATGACATATAAAACAAATAATAACAATAAACACATGCCGGGAATGGGGATGGGAAAAGGAGAGATTCTGTGCTGGATAGGGCAAGGTATCTATTGAAGAAATATTATGGTTATACAGGTTTCCGTGCCGGGCAGGAGTGGATTATTGAGAATATCCTGGAGAAAAGGGATGTACTGGCGATAATGCCGACAGGTTCGGGTAAATCCATCTGTTATCAGCTTCCTGCCCTTATCTTTCCGGGGATCAGTATTGTGATTTCTCCCCTGATTTCCCTGATGAAGGACCAGGTGGATATATTGAAGGAGAATGGCATACCGGCAACCTTTCTGAATAGTTCCCTGAAAGCAACTGAGGCAAAGAGAAGGTTGGAAAAACTGGAGAGGGGAGAATATAAGCTTCTTTATATAGCACCGGAAAGGCTGAAAACACCTGGCTTTAACGGAATTTTCGGGCGGCTGGAATTATCCATGATTACCGTTGATGAGGCCCACTGTATTTCGGAGTGGGGCCATGATTTCCGCCCGGCCTATTTATACATTGGAGACCTGGTTCAAAAACTGGAAAAAAGACCGGTACTCACAGCCTTTACAGCAACAGCAACGCCAGAGGTAAGGGAGGATATTATAAAGCAATTGAAATTGCAAAATCCCCGTATCTATCTGGGGGGATTTGACCGGAGAAACCTGTCCTTTATAGTCAAAAGGGGGTTAAACAAGGATAGGTTCCTGCTGGATTATCTGGAGAGGCAGCCTGGTGTTTCCGGGATTATCTATACTGCAACCCGCCAGGAGACAGACCGGGTCTATAGATTTTTGTCTGCCCGGGGGTATTCTGTGGGAAGATATCATGCCGGTTTATCAGCTAGAGAGAGGAGTTTTACACAGAATGCCTTCCTGGCTGATACCCTTAAAATCATTGTTGCCACAAATGCCTTTGGTATGGGGATAGATAAGCCTGATGTCAGGTATGTGATTCACTATAATATGCCCGGGAGTATCGAGGCCTATTACCAGGAGGCTGGACGGGCCGGCCGGGATGGAAAAGAGGCTGAATGTATCCTTCTTTATTCACCGGAGGATAGGGGGATACAGGAGTTCCTCATAGAAGAAAGCAGTGAAAATATAGAGAGAAAGAGGCAGCGGCTGAAACAGCTTAAATCAATGTTAGATTATTGTTTTACAGATAAGTGTTTAAGGGCTTTTATCCTTTGCTATTTTGGAGAAGAAAGCATTTCCCCTGCCTGTGGCAACTGTAGTAATTGCTTTTCTACTTATGAGCTAAAGGATTTGACTGGCAGTCTCCGTCTTTTCTTTTCAAGAATAAGCAATCCAGGAAAAAGAAGATAAGCAATTTAAAAAAAACAGGATTTTCCGGTTAAATGAAGAATTATATATAAAAATATATAAAGATAGAAGGTGAGCGGGTTGAAGGGGAGTAGGACTTTTCTTTCACTTTTATCATTATTATTTTTGCTTTTGTTAAGCAGCCTGGTTATGGGGGCAACAACCGTTGCAGTAGTGGATTTTACCAATAATACTGGCTATTATATTGGAAATATTGAAGAAGCCGCTGCTGATTATCTAATTAGTTATATTAATGCCAGGGATGATTTCCAGGTAGTGGAAAGGGCTAAATTAAGGAGTATCATTACTGAACATGGCTTTAACACATCCGGCCTGGTAGACCAGACCGAATCTGCCATAGAGCTGGGCAAGTTACTGGGAGCAGAATATATACTAACCGGCTCCCTGATGAATCTGGATATAGAGGAAAAGAGCTTCAGCGGTTATGGAATAACCAGCAAGAATGTCACTTTGACCCTTGAGTGTAACATAAAATTGATTGACATAAATACCGGGGCCATACTGCTCAGTGATATTTACAGCAGTTCTAATACATATCAGAACCATAGTGCCTCTACCATAAAAGTGGATTTGAGAGGAAAGACCAGGGAACTGATGAGGAATATTGCTGTGAAGTTTGCCCGGGATCTGGAATCCCTGGAAAAGGAAAAAAGGGATAAGGAAGAGGTTACTGTAGAATTCCTATCTACTCCTACCGGAGCAAGTGTAGAGATAGATGGAATCTATTATGGCAGCACACCGGTCAAAATACCGGTCAACAGGGGAGTACATAGGGTAGTTATCAGCATGGGTGGTTATGAGACCTGGGACAAGATGGTGAACTTCTATGAGGGCCTTGTAGTCAATGTAAATTTAGGCTTAAAGGAGGAGAAAGTAGAAAATGAAGATAAGTAATTCCAGAGTTTTTATACTGACTTTAGTGTTTTTTGCAGTAATTTTTTCAGTAATGGTTCTGGCAGATGATCCTCTTGTGGCAGTCCTTCCCTTTCAGGAAGGGGATTTTCATTGGAAGGGCTTTAGATCAAATGAAATATTGAATGGTATTACTCAACAGGTAACTGATAAACTGGTGAAAAAAGATAATATCAGAGTAATTGAAAGAAACAGGATTGCAGAGATAATAAAGGAACAGGATTTTGGCCAGAGTGGACGGATTGATCCGGCCACAGCAGCAGAGATTGGCAGAATACTCGGTGTAGATTACCTGATCATGGGTACTGTAACCCATATGGATGTGAAAGAAGAGGGTGGAATAAGGATCGGGCCCCTGAGTATTACTGGCCTGAAAGCCACCATTGTATTGAGTGGCAGGATTGTGGATAGTACTACAGGAGAAATAGTTGATTCCATCCGCGGTGAGGCAGACGTCACTGATGCTTCCATCAGCCTGTCCCAGCTAAAAGAGATCTCCTTTGGCACAAAGGCTTTTGCCGATTCAGCACTGGGCAAATGTATTGAACAGGCTACTACAAATTTTGTGGATAATATAAATCCCGGCAGGCTGAAACCTGAAGAAAAGGACCGCAAAGAAGGCCTTGTCCTGAAAATACTCGGTGATAAATTGATTATCAATATTGGTGCCAATAAGGGTTTACAGAGGAACCAGATTGGTGAATTAATCCGCCTGATCGAGATTGAAGGCCTCAGTGAACCAGTAAGGATGCCCATTGGTAGAGTGAAAATCTTCAGTGTAGATAAAGAGGCTGCCATCCTGGAGGTTGTGGAGCTCTATGATCGCAGTCAGCTTCCACAGGAGAAGGATGTTGTAGCATTCTAAAAGTTTTTTGGGAATAAATTTTCATGTAAAAAATTTTTCGTTTAACTTGACACCAGGGATTGATAATGCTATAATACATATTGTCACAGTGTTCCACTGTGATTCGCCGGGGTGGCGGAATAGGCAGACGCATCGGACTTAAAATCCGGTGGGTATTCAATACCCGTGCCGGTTCGAGCCCGGCTCCCGGCACCAGATTTAATAGTTTTATTTAATGTGTGGGTATAGCTCAGTCGGCTAGAGCGCTACGTTGACATCGTAGAGGCCAGCGGTTCGAGTCCGTTTACCCACACCATTTTTTTTATAGGACCTTACAGGTCCTTTTTTTCTTGCCAGATATCGTAAGCTTCATATCTGTATACAAAAATAAATTCTTTCATATAATAATTGTAACAGGGAGTGATGAATATGGGGATTATAATCTCTACTCTGGATTTTCCAGAAGAGATTAAGAATAGATTGATGGATCAGCATAATGCTGGTCTTATTTTTGACGAATTAAGCGGTAAGGATTTTACAGCCTTTAAAATAGATTTTATACAGAAGAAACAGGAGTCATTGGAGGAACTGGCCGATATTATCGCCGATATTGTCATTGAATATTTGAAGAAAAAATTTGTAAACAATATAATCAGAAATAGGTATCAGGAATTTACCCTGGCGGAACAAAATATTATCCAGGAGATGACTATAGATTATTTAGATAAATTACTGGAGAAAAATAATGGCCAGGGGTATATCCTGAGCAAAGAGGAGATAATAAAAAAGATCTTAAATTATTTTCGCCAGAGTGAAAATCTGAATCTGGAGGGTTTTGTCCGTTTCCGTTTAAAGGATATCATTAATGAACTGGAAATGGCTATAGAGATGTCGGTGGATGATTTTATCATCCAGAAGGAATATAATGAATTTATCGATCTTTTGAGATATTTTGTAGAACTCCAGGAACCCAGGATAGATCTGGTCAATGTAATCAGGAAAAAGAATGGTTCATTTCAGATTCTGGATGAGAGGAAACAGGTGATTATCAGTGAATATCTGGAGGGTTATCTGGCCGAAATCTTTAAGGATGAAGTTGAATATGAGGATTTACTGGTCAGTGCCTTGATTAACCTGGCGCCCCGGAAGATTTTATTGCATTTTCAAAATGAAGAAGCTGTAGAGACAGTCAGGAAAATATTTGGCCGGAAGGTGGAGGTTTGTAGCGGCTGTTCTTATTGTAAAAAGGGGGAAGGTAGAGAAAAATAATCCTCTAACTGTTTTAATAATACTTGACAATTAATAACACTAATATTATAATGAAGTAAATTTATATTTTGCATTGAGAATAGCAATGACGGGGAGAGTAGAATATAAGTTTTTACTACAGAGAGGGATGTCACCGGCTGAAAGCATCCTGTAAAAGTTATATTTGAAGACCACCCCCGAGCTGATAGGATGAAAGTCCCCTGGGTGATGAGTATTCCTTTCCGGGTTAAACCGTTATCTGTAATGAGTGGGTAAATTAGATTTCCTATTATGGGAGATTTGATTTGCTCATTAGAGTGGAACCGCGGAACCTTATTCGCCTCTAAGATGGTGAATAGGGTTTTTTTATTGCCTAAAAAAATGTTAATAAAAAATAAGGAGGTTGAGACTTATGGCTAAAGTGCAGATTACTTTACCGGATGGTTCAGTAAAGGAATATGATGCCGGAATCACTATTGGGGAAGTGGCTTATAGTATCGGTACTGGACTGGGAAAAGCTGCCGTAGCAGGAAAAATAAATGGAAAACCGGTGGATTTGAATACAACTATCAATGAAGATGTAGAGTTATCCATTATTACCCTTGACTCCAAAGAGGGCCTGGAAATATATCGGCATACTGCTGCCCATATAATGGCCCAGGCAGTAAAGAGGATCTACGGTGATGTAAAACTGGCCATTGGGCCTGCTATAGAGGATGGTTTCTATTATGACTTTGATCTGGAAGAGAGGTTATCCCAGGAGGATTTTGACCGGATTGAGGAAGAGATGCGGAAAATAATCAAGGAAGACCTGCCCATTACCAGGAAGGTTCTGGACAAGGAAGAGGCCCTCAGATTGATGAAGGAAAAGGGTGAAGGATATAAGGTAGAACTGATTCAAGAAATGGAAGATGAAGAAATTTCATTTTATGAGCAGGGTGAATTTATCGATCTCTGCCGTGGTCCGCATCTTCCTTCCACCGGTAGGGTCAAAGCCTTTAAATTATTGAATGTAGCCGGTGCCTACTGGCGGGGCGATGAGAAGAATAAGATGCTGCAGCGGATTTATGCCACTGCCTTTGCCAAACAATCGGAATTGGAGCAATACCTGGAGAGGCTGGAAGAGGCCAAAAAGAGGGATCACCGTAAACTGGGTAAAGAACTGGATCTGTTCAGTTTCCATGATGAGGGAAGAGGCTTCCCCTTTATCCATCCAAAAGGAATGGTCCTGCGGAATGAACTGATAGATTTCTGGAAGAAAGAACACCGGAAAGCAGGTTATGAGGAAGTGATGACTCCGATTATCCTGAACCAATCTCTCTGGAAGCAATCAGGGCACTGGGATCATTACCAGGAAAACATGTATTTTACCGAGATAGATGATGAACTCCACTCCATTAAGCCCATGAATTGTCCTGGAGGTATTTTAATCTATAAGAGCAAGATGCGGAGTTACAGGGATTTACCCATCAGGATGGCAGAACTGGGAGTGGTCCACCGCCACGAGAAATCCGGTACCCTGCACGGCCTGATGAGGGTAAGGAATTTTACCCAGGATGATGCCCATATTTTCTGCCTGCCCTCCCAGATTGTTGATGAGTTAACCGGCGTAATAAAACTGGTCGATACCATCTATAGTGCCTTTGGTTTTAATTACAAGGTAGAGCTGAGTACCAGGCCGGAGAATTCCATGGGCTCAGAGGAGATGTGGGAACTTGCTACCGAAGCCCTTAAGGAAGCTATTGAGAAAAATGGCCTGCCTTACGAAATTAATGAAGGTGATGGTGCCTTCTATGGACCCAAGATTGATTTCCATCTGGAGGATTCTCTGGGCAGGACCTGGCAGTGTGGTACTATCCAGTTGGATTTCCAGATGCCGGAAAGATTTGATCTGAACTATATCGGCGAGGATGGCAAGGAACACCGTCCAGTTATGATTCACCGGGCTATCTATGGCAGCCTGGAGAGGTTCATGGGTATCCTCATTGAACATTTTGGCGGAGCCTTCCCTGTCTGGCTGGCACCGGTACAGGTGAAGATCCTACCGGTTTCCGATGATCAGCTGGCCTATGCTGAACAGCTGCGGGCAGAACTGGAAAAAGAGGAAATCCGGGTGGATGTAGATGCAGCCAACGAGAAATTGGGCTATAAAATCCGCCAGGCCCAACTGGAGAAGGTGCCCTATATGCTGGTAGTCGGTAAGAATGAAGCTGAGAATAAAACTGTGGCAGTCCGGGACAGGAAAGAAGGGGATCTGGGTGCCATGAGTATAGATGAATTCAGGAATAAGGTACTGGCGGAAATCAGGGAGAAAACAAACAGGAAAAGCATATAAGAAAAAATGTTGACAGATGGGTAACTAATGTGTTATACTATATCCGTTGTAAAATAAAGTAGAAACGACCCGTTTCTCACCAGCAGCCGGAGAGGCTAACTGGTCAATATTTTATCATACCTGTACTGGGTTGCCAGTACCGGCTGATAGAATATTCTGGCGGGTGGTTTCTATTCACCCGCCTTTTTTGATACTTCTACTGTGGGTGACCTGTTCAGTAATCTTTCTAAATAATTTAGGAGGTGTATATACTATCAATAAAGATTTAAGGATTAATGATCAAATTAGAGCTAAAGAGGTGCGGTTGATCTCTGATGATGGAGAACAACTGGGCATTGTTTCCCTTGAGGACGCTCTAAAAATATCTGAAGAAAAGGGGCTGGATCTTGTCGAGGTAGCTCCACAGGCCAATCCACCAGTATGTAGAATCATGGATTATGGGAAGTATAAGTATGAGAAGGCCAAAAAAGCTAAAATGGCCCGGAAGAAGCAGAATGTAATGAATATAAAAGAAGTTCAAATGGGAGTTAAGATTGATGAACATGATTTTAACGTCAAATTAAAAATGGCCAGGAAATTTTTGACCAATAACGACAAGGTTAAAATCAGAGTCAAATTTAGAGGCCGGGAGATGATGCATCAGGAACTGGGCTATGAACTGATGAATAGATTGATTGAAGGTACCAGTGACCTGGGGAAGGTAGAGAGCAAAGCCCGTATGGAAGGACGTAATATGTTCATGGTTCTGGCTCCGAAGACAGAAGATAAATAACCATTAATAAGGAGGTTTTATCCATATGCCTAAGATCAAGACACATAAGGGTATATTAAAGAGAGTCAAGAAAACCGGTACAGGTAAAGTGAAAAGGACCAAGGCTTTTCGTAATCATATTTTAACCAAGAAATCTGCCAAGAGAAAGAGAGGCCTGCGTCAACCAGCTTTTGTACATGAGTCAATGGAGAAAAAATACAGCAGGTTACTCCCGTATAATTAGGTTTTATTAAGTAAAATAATAATTATAAGTTTGGAAAGGAGAATTTCATATGCCACGTGTAAAGAGAGGATTCACGGCACGTAGAAGAAGAAAAAAGATTTTAAAGATGGCCAAGGGTTATTATGGTGCCAAGAGTAAATTGTTTAGACCAGCAAATCAAGCAGTTATGAAATCACTGCATTATGCCTATAGAGATCGCCGTACAAGGAAGCGGGATTTCAGGAAATTATGGATTACCAGGATAAATGCTGCTGCCAGAAAGGACGGTTTATCTTACAGCCGCTTTATTAATGGCCTGAAACTGGCCAATATTGAAATAGACCGTAAGATGCTGGCAGACCTGGCTGTTAGAGATGAAAACAGCTTCAGCGAACTGGTAAATATTGCAAAAAGGGCTTTGAATGGCTAATCTGGACTTGCAAAGCCGGGTCAATGAACCCCGGGATTAATCCCGGGGATTTTAATTATACTGAAAATTTTACGGAAAAAGGGCTGATCCTTTTGCGGGAAATTATCAATAGCGAACAGAATCCAAAGGTAAAATTCCTGAAAAAACTATACAGGAGAAAAAGTAGGCGGCAAATGGGCCTCTTCGTCCTGGAGGGTTACCGGATTGTTGAGGAAGCCTTAAAGAGTGATGTTATTTTTGACAGTATTTACATGACTCCTGAATTTTATGAAAGTAAAGAGGGAGAATGGATACATACTGAATTTGAAAAACGTTTTGATAGTGGACCGATATTTTTAATCAGGGAAAGTATTTTAAACAGTATTGCTGATACCCGGACCCCTCAGGGGATAATCGGAGTGGTCCAGGAAAGGAAATATGAACTGGCTGATGTTTTTGCTGGTAAAGATTTTCTCCTGCTGCTGGACCGGATCCAGGATCCGGGTAATATGGGGACGATTATCAGGACGGCAGTTGCCGCCGGGGTGGATGGTATTATCATCCTGAGAGGTAGTGTTGATATCTATAACCTTAAGGTATTGAGGTCGACCATGGGGGCTGTTTTTAAAATCCCCCTGATTCAGGAAGTGGAACTGGAGGATTTTTTAAGACTGTATAAAAAAAGTGAATATAAATTGATCAGCACTGACCTTTCGGCAGAAAAGTATTATTATCAATTGGAATACAGGGAACCGCTCATACTGGCCATCGGTAATGAGGCCAACGGCCTGGAGGAAGAGATCCTGAAAAACTCTGACTACCGGATTAAGATACCCCTGCTGGGTGATATAGAGTCCTTAAATGCGGCCATTGCAACAGGGATCATCCTTTACAGGATAGTGGAGAAAAGGCTTCAGTAACTCAACAAAATATTCAGAAATTTTCCTTCATTTGCTTTAAAATCCTTGTCAAGACAGTATTGCTGTGTTATAATATCAATAACGCTATAAGGAATCCTTCATAAGCCTATAAGAGAAATTCTACCCTGGGAAGGATGTGATCCTGGATGGGTTTGACGGCAGCATTTTTCTGGAGGATCTTTGAAGAGACTGGTTCCATTAATGCTTATCTGGCTTATAAACAATTATTTTCTTTGATGACATTGAAGAAAAAAAAAGAATATATATAAAGGCAAGGAAGGAGAGAGTAGTCAGCAGCAGGAATTCACCAGGGAAAGGTTGTCAGCGACTGGAAGCAACCTGAAGGACTCTGTTGATGAAGTTCGCTCCGGAGCTGTGAACTGAAATTGGAGTAGGTTTAACCGGCAAAAACCGTTATGATTAATGAGTGACCTGTACCGTATGACAGGTAATAAGGGTGGTACCGCGTGGATCTCTCGTCCCTTTGGGATGGAGAGATTTTTTGTATTATGCCATAAATTTTTCAGGATAGGAATTAATAAACAGTGGAGGTGTAAGAATTGGATTTACTGGAAAACTTGAAAAAGATTGAGGAGGAAGCCGAACTGGCTCTTGCTGAAGCGGATTCACTGGAAAAACTGGAAGAGTTAAGGATAGTTTTTCTTGGTAAAAAAGGCAAGATTACCGATGTGCTAAAGCAAATGGGGAAAATTTCTCCAGAGGAAAGGCCTGTAATCGGGCAGGCTGCCAATAAAGTGAAAGATAAATTGAATGAACTGATCTGTGCCAGGAAAGACGAACTGGCAGAAGTAGTAAAGAAAAAGAGAATGGAGGAAGAACGGATCGACATCACTCTCCCAGGTACCCAGATTTTGACAGGCTATGCCCATCCCTTGAGCAGGATAACCAGGGAGATTGAAGAGATATTTATCGGCCTGGGCTTTACTATTGAAGAGGGGCCGGAGATAGAGACAGATTATAATAATTTTGAAGCCCTTAATGTACCTAAATATCATCCTGCCAGGGATTTGCAGGATACATTTTATATTGATGATCACTATCTCCTGCGTACCCATACTTCACCTGTTCAGGTCAGGACCATGGCCCGGCAGAAGCCACCAATCAGGATTATTGCTCCCGGCCGGGTATACCGTTCAGATGAAATAGATGCCTCTCATTCACCTGTGTTTTATCAGGCAGAGGGGCTGGTTATAGATAAAAACATATCCTTTGCGGATTTAAAGGGAACCATCCAGCTTTTTGTCCAGGCAGTCTTTGGAGAAAATACCAGGACGAGATTCCGGCCCAGTTATTTCCCCTTTACTGAACCCAGTGCAGAGGTGGATATCTCCTGTGTGATCTGTGGGGGAGAAGGATGCCGGCTCTGTTCCCATACCGGATGGCTGGAAGTAATGGGTTCTGGTATGGTGCACCCCAGGGTACTGGAGATGGCCGGCATTGACCCGGAGGAATACAGCGGTTTTGCCTTTGGTATGGGTTTAGACAGGATAACAATGCTTAAGTATGGTATTAACGATATCCGTCTCCTGTATGAAAATGATCAACGATTTTTACATCAATTTTAAAAGTTTATAAAGGGGAAGGTGGTTAGAAATGCAGGTTTCTTATAAATGGTTAAAAGAATATATAGATTTTCCATATAGTCCGGAAGAACTGGCCCATGTCCTTACCATGGCTGGTATGGAGGTTGACGAAGTAGAGTACCTGGGTGCAGGCATAGAGGAGATCATAATCGGCGAGATTCTGAAGATAGAAAAACATCCAGATGCAGATAAATTATTGATCTGTAAGGTTGATACCGGGGATGAGGTTCTGGATATCGTTACCGGTGCTGCCAATGTCTTTGAAGGGGCCCTGGTACCCGTGGCCAGAATCGGGGTTACCTTGCCGGATGGCCTGAAGATAAAAAAGGCCAAATTACGGGGAGTCGAATCCTATGGTATGCTCTGTTCCACAGACGAACTGGGCCTGAGTGAAGAAAGGGCCAGCGGTATCATGATTCTCGGTGATGATGCCGTAAAGGGAAGTAAGTTAATCGAATACCTGGGCCTTGATGATTATATCTACAAACTTGATCTGACACCAAATTATGGCCGTTGTCTTGGCATGCTGGGAGTAGCCAGGGAATTGAAGGCCATACTGGGGGATAGGGAAGTAAAATACCCGGAATTCAGTATCCGGGAAGGCCAGGAAGAGATTTCAGGCCTGGTAGAGATTGAAGTAGTGGATACTGATCTTTGCCCCCGTTATACAGGACAGATTATCAAAAATGTTAAGATTGGTCCATCGCCGCGCTGGATGCAGCAGAGGCTGACTGCTGCTGGTATCAGGCCCATAAATAATGTTGTTGATATAACTAACTATGTGATGTTGGAATATAACCAGCCCCTGCATGCCTTCGATTTTGACAAAATAGCCGGGAAAAAGGTTATCGTCAGGAGGGCAAAGGATGGCGAAAAACTCCTGACCCTTGATGATAAGGAAAGGGAGCTCACTTCTGAAATGTTGGTTATTGCCGATAGTGAAAAGGCCATAGGCCTGGCCGGTGTAATGGGTGGCGGTAATAGTGAGATTACAGAGGATACCACAACGGTTTTCCTGGAGGCAGCCTATTTTGATCCGGTTTCCATCAGGAAGACAGCTAGGGGCCTTGGCTTGATCAGTGAATCTTCTTACAGGTTTGAACGGGGTATTGATTTAGATAAGGTGCTGGAAGCAGGCAGGCGGGCTGCTTA
The DNA here is from genome assembly GCA_025451675.1 of Halanaerobiales bacterium. Classification (GTDB taxonomy): domain Bacteria; phylum Bacillota; class Halanaerobiia; order Halanaerobiales; family DTU029; genus DTU029. Next base: position 49,848 of record JANWJZ010000021.1, read on the forward strand.
TCTGATGCAGGAATATGCCGGAGGAGAGGTAGTGAAGGGTGTAATCGATGTGTACCCGGAACCATATCAGCCGGCAAAAATCAGCCTGGAAACAAGCCAGGTCAATACCCTGCTGGGTATAACTCTATCCACTCAGGAGATAAAGGACCTCCTCCTGGGCCTTGATTTTGGCGTGGAAGAAGAGAGTGAGGAGAGATTAATTGTTTCTGTACCTGCCTTCCGCACAGATGTCAGTAGAAAGGCGGATCTCATCGAAGAAGTAGCCAGATTATATGGTTATGATAATATCCCGGTCAGCAGGCCGGCCAGTAAACAGCAGGGCCAAAAGACTTTCAAACAGAAAATCATGGATCTGACGAGGGAAACCATGCTGGCCTCCGGCCTTGATGAGATTATTACCTTCAGCCTCTGTGGGGAAGATGATTTTGAAATACTGAATCTGCCAGAGGATAGTGAACTGCTAAAATGGGTCAGGGTTAAGAATCCCTTAAATGAGGCCTATGCAATTTTACGGACTACTCTTGTGCCCAATCTCCTGCAGGTATTGTCCAATAATGCCAGGAAGCAGATAGACAGGATCAAAATCTTCGAGCTGGGTAATGTCTTTTTCCATGCTGAGGGTGCTGAGCCTTATATACAGTATCCCCGCCTGGCAGCGGCCAGTATGGGCCATCAGGAAGACCCCTGGCAGCTGGGTGCTCCTGATTTCTTCTATCTGAAGGGTGTCCTGGAGAACTATTTTGAACGGCTGGGCATTAAGGATTATCGTTTTGAAAGGAAGGAGATTCCTTACCTGCATCCCGGACGGACCGGGGCCATATTTGCCGGTGATAAGGAAATCGGTTTTATCGGAGAGCTTTTACCTGATGTTATTGATAACCTGGATTTGAAGGAGAGGACAGCAATCTTCCAGCTGGATGTGGATAAGCTGATGCAATATATTGAGCTGGAACGCAGATATGAAGAACTGCCCCGTTATCCAGCCTCCGAGAGAGACCTGGCTTTATTGGTTGATAAGGATGTGGCTGCAGTAGATCTGCAGAGAAGCATCAGGGACAGAGGTGGTAAATTGCTGAAAAATGTTGAGATTTTCGACCTTTATCAAGGAGAACGGATACCTGAAGACAAAAAGAGCCTGGCTTTCCGCCTGGTCTTCCAGGCTGGTGACAGGACCCTGACCGATGAGGAAGTCAATGAAAAGATTGACGGTATAATAAGGGAGCTGGAAGAGAAATTTTCTGCAAAAATTCGAGGAAATTAAAAGAAGAGGCAGGAATTTTTCAATAAAGCGGGAAATATTAAATTAGCAGTATTATTACTATTTTCTGGAGTTGGTGGATATGGCTCTCGAGGATAAGCGGAAAAAAAGATTCAGGGTCCGGATACTGGGTCATGAGATGGTTATAGTGGGGGATCTCTCCGAGGAATATGTTAATCATCTCTCCAATCATATTAATCTCATCGGAGAAGAGATCTCCCGCGCTTATCCTCGCCTTTCCCACCAGAGGATTATGAATCTGGTGGTCATGAATATAACTGATGAGTATTATAAATTGAAAAATGTCTATAATAATAAGATGAGAGAATTAAAGGAATTGGAAAGAGAGTATCAACTATTGAAGGAAAAATACGAAGAAATTAAAAGAGATTATGACGAACTACTTGAACTCCTGGAGGAGGATGATTGATCCTTGAGCGTTACTGCAATTGATATTATCATATTGATTATATTTTTATTTTTCGTTATTGGCGGTTATAACCGGGGATTTATTAAGCAGACCAGCACTATTATCGGAATTATATTGGCCCTCATAATTGCCATTAATAATTATAAATTGTTGATACCCTTTCTGGAAAAGAGGTTCATTGTCTCTGAGGAAATGCTGCAATTTATTTCTTTTGCGATATTATTTATTTTAGTTAATCTATTTATCCACCTGCTGGGCTTTGTTTTAAAAAGAATCATGGATGCCCTTTTCCTGAAGCCCGTAGACCAGGCAGCCGGTGCAATACTGGGTGTCATCAAGGGTATCTTTATATCCTATTTTCTTATTCTGATTCTGTCCCATATTCCCTATCTGACGGTACAGGAGTATCTGGGAAGTTCAATACTGGCAGTCAGAATACTGGACCTGACTCCAATCATACAGAATACCTTACAGAATATCTTCAGTCCCTGAGCAAGAACCCTGTTGTGAAAGCAATAGGGATATTTTTTAGCCTGCAGAAAAATTATCGGGGTGAATGTATGTCAGGATTGAGCAATAAAGAAGTAGCAGGCATCCTGAAAGAGATTGCCGTCTTAATGGAATTGAATGGTGAGAATATATATAAAATCAGGGCATACCAGAATGCTGCCCGAAATCTGACCAGTTTGCAGGAAGAACTGGCTTTACTTATTGAAGAAGATAGATTGGAAGAGGTCAAAGGGATCGGTAAAGGGATAGCTTCCACCATTAAAGAAATTCATGCAAAAGGATTCAGCCCTTTGCTGGAAGAATTGAAGAGCAATACACCGGAAGGATTGCTGGAGTTGATTAAAATTCCGGGATTGGGTCCGGCTACAGCCCATCTGTTGCACAGGGAATTGGGGATTAATAATCCGGCTGATTTGAAGAAGGCCCTGGTGGAAGGCCGGGTAGGAAAAATTAAGGGATTTGGGCCCAAAAGGGAAGAAAGGCTGCTGGCTGGCCTGCAGGATTATGAAAGATACATCCAGGTTCAGCTGCTTTATGACGCCTTGCTGAAGGCAGAGGAGATTAAGGGCTATCTGGAGAAATTCCGGGAGCTAAAGAGGGTAGAAACCACAGGCAGGCTGCGGCGGGCAGAGGAATTGGTCCAGGAGATAGACCTGCTTGCTGTTACTGATTCTGCCTCTGGACTCCGGGATTTTTTTCTGCAGCTGCCATTCGTGGAAGAGGTCAGGGATGAGGGAGAGAGAAAAATCAGCATAGTGACAGAGGATAGTTTCCAGGTAAATTTGTTTGTGGCCAATGATGAGGAATATCCCATTGCCCTGAATCATTATACCGGTTCCCGGGAACATGTCAGCAGGCTTGCCAGGCTTGCTGCTGATTCCGGTTATAGGCTGACAGAAACCGGCCTCTTTAAAGAGGGGGAAAGGATAGTACTGCAGGATGAAGCAGACCTCTATGCAATCTTGGGCCTGCCCTATATCATCCCCGAACTGCGGGAAGGCCAGGGTGAGCTGGAGGCAGCGGCAGACGGAAGGCTGCCGGAAAGTGTTGCCCTTTCTGATATTAAGGGTGACCTCCACCTTCATAGCCATTATAGTGACGGTGCCCACAGTATCAGGGAACTGGTAGAGGAAGCCCGTAGGAGGGGGTATCAGTATATAGCTATAACCGATCATTCCCGCTCCTTGAAGGTTGCGGGTGGCCTGTCCATAGAGGCCCTGCTCCGGCAGATAGAAGAAATTGAAGCCCTGCAGGAAGAATATGATGATATCCGGATTTTCAAGGGTATCGAGGTAGATATAGATGCAGAAGGAAACCTGGATTATCCTGATGAGATACTGGCCAGGCTGGATCTGGTCATTGCCTCCATCCATACCGGCTTTAATCAGAGTAAAGAAGAGATAACGAGAAGGATCATCAGGGCAATGGAGAACCCCCATGTCAATATAATCGGTCATCCTACCGGGCGGCAGTTGAAAAGGCGAGAGGCTTATCCGGTGGATCTGGATGAGCTAATCCGGGCGGCCGGGGCGACGGGAACCTGGTTGGAGCTGAATTCTTCACCTTACCGGCTGGATCTGGATGCCTTAAATTGTAGAAAGGCTAAGGAGAAGGGGGTCAAGGTGGTCATTAATACAGATGCCCATTATCTGGAGCAGTTTAATTATATGTTATTGGGTGTCCTGACAGCCCGGCGGGGTTGGCTGGAGAGCCCTGATGTAATTAATACCCTGGAGCTGGAGGAATTATCCAGGTTACTGAGAGCCAAATCATCGAAATAGGTCCGGAGGGATAAACAAATGGATAAGAAAAATATGGAGATACTTGAACTTGATAAGATAAAGGAAGAGATAAAAAGATATACTGCCACAATCCCTGCCCAGGAACAGATCCTGAATCTTACACCGGTGGTAGATCTGGAATATGTAAGAGAGCGTTTGAAGGAGGTCACTGTAGCCAGGGAGCTGACGGCAGAGTTTGGCCTGCCGCCTTTCGGCGGAATCAGGGATTTACGAAAGGTCCTGGAAAAATTGGAAAAGGGTATTGTCCTTTCAGTAAAAGAACTGGTAGACATAAAGGACAGCCTTGGGGGCTTCCGTTTATTAAAGAGATATTTTAATGAGATAGTGGATAATACAGAGGAAAAGCTGCTGGAAAAATATTACTCACCAATAACCAGCCGGGGAGAACAGCTTATTATCCTGAAGGAGCTGGAGAGGGAGCTGGAACGCTGTCTGGATGAGCATGGTGAGCTGAAGGATTCGGCCTCGCCTACACTGGCCAGGATCCGTTCGGAAATTGCCCGTACTGCCAACAGGATACGAGAAAAGATGGATAATATCATAAAGAGCCCTCAATTTCAGGTGATGTTACAGGATAACCTGATTACCATGAGAAGAGAACGTTTTGTAGTCCCCGTTAAGAGCGAATACAGGAATCAATTTAAGGGTATCGTTCATGACCAGTCTGCCAGTGGTATGACTCTCTTCATGGAGCCGCTGGCAGTAGTGCACCTGAATAACCGCCTAAGTGAATTGGAAGCAGAAGAGGAACAGGAGATCTATAGAATCCTGACAATGCTGACGGAAAAGGCCAGGGAACATATACATGAGCTGGAAAGCAACCTGGAGATTGTTACCTTCCTGGATTTCAGTTTTGCCAGGGCAGAATACAGCCGGCAGATCGATGGAGTGGAGCCGGAGATGAATGATGAGGGGATAATAGTTATAGAAAAGGGGAGACATCCTCTCCTGAGGGAGAAGGCTGTACCCATTGATATTTATATTGGAGAAAAATTTAAGACCCTCGTTATCACCGGTCCCAATACCGGAGGGAAGACTGTTGCCTTAAAGACAGTAGGTTTATTTGTCCTGATGGCCCAGTGTGGTTTACACGTGCCAGCAGCACAGGAAACGAGGCTGGCTGTATTTAAGAATGTTTTTGTGGACATAGGTGATGAGCAGAGCATTGAACAGAATCTCAGTACCTTTTCTTCACATATGAACCGGATCAAGGATTTTCTCCTCCGGGCTGACCAGGATTCCCTGGTCCTGATTGATGAACTGGGGGCAGGAACTGATCCGGGTGAGGGGGCTGCCCTTGGCATTGCCATCCTGAATAGCCTGAAAAAGAATGGGGCTACTACTATAGTCACAACCCACTACAGCCAGCTGAAAAATTATGCCTATGAAGAGGAAGGGGTAGAGAATGCCTCTGTGGAGTTTGACCCCCGGACCCTGGAACCGACCTACCGTATCCTGATGGGTATCCCTGGTGGCAGCAATGCCTTTGCCATTGCCCGGAGACTGGGAATACCGGAGGAAATAGTAGATGAGGCCAGCAGCTATCTCTCTACTGATGAGCTTAAGGTCGATAAAATTATTTCTGAATTAAGCCAGGAGAGGGATCGGTATATAAGATTAAAGGAAGAACTGCAGGTTAAAGCAGAAGAGATAGATAGCCTGATTAATAAATACGAAGAGATGAGCCTTAAGTTGGAAAAAGAAAAGGAGAGGATTCTCCGGGAAGCCCGGGAGGAAGCTGAGGCTATACTGGAGGAAACCAGGCGGGAGACCCGGAATATATTGCAGGATCTAAAGAAAAGGGCATTTCAACAGCGTTCTGAAATAGACCGGAAGGGGAATGAGCTGCATCATCAGCTTAAAGAACTGGAGGAAAGGCTGGACGGCAAGGAAGAACTGGAGGAAAGCAGAAGGATAAATCAGGAGCTCCAGGTAGGGGATGAGGTACGCCTTCTGAGTACCGGAAGCCGGGGACAGGTGATCAGTATTGATGAAGAGAGAAAGGAAGCTACAATCCAGGCGGGGATTATGACAGTCAAGGTAGGTTTAGAGGACCTGATCAAGGCAGAGATGCCGGAAACAAGTAAGAAAGAAATGGTAAGAAGATATAGGGTGAAGAAAACGGAAAGGGTTTCTCCTTCCCTTGACCTCAGAGGGAAAAGGTATGAGGATGCCCAGAGGCTCCTGGATAAGTATCTGGATGATGTTTTCCTGGCTGGCCTGAAGCAGGTGGAGATAATCCACGGTAAGGGGACAGGAGCCCTGCGGAAGGCGGTGCAGGAGGTTCTGGATGAACATATCCATGTAGAGAGTTACCGCTTGGGCCGTGAGGGAGAGGGAGACCATGGAGTCACTATAGTTGATATTTATTGAGAGTAAATTAAAAAAGCTATCTCTATTATTTATAGAGATAGCTTTTTTTTATGGCTAGTAGTTAAAACGGTAGAAGAAATCCCAGATACTATCAAAGAAACTCTCTGGTTGTTTTCTGCCATGGATATCACATGTTTCTTCAGGTACTGTTTCATAGAGGATATCTCCAGTTTCCGTCCTTTCCGGTATGCCGGTTACCGGGTCTATTTTCTGTATCGGTTCATTGGCATCAACATAGTAGGTACCGGTTATATCGATTTTTTCCTGGTCACCCTCTTCAGCAAATTTCTTGCCAAATTCTATGACGGAACTGCCGATTTTAATCCTGCTATTGGCAAAGTATTTATACTCGACGATACTTTCCTCTGGACAGTCTGCAGTGGCCAGCAATCCGGATTCAGTACAGATTTTCGCTGTCCGTACCGGCTCATGGAGGTTGTTTTTCTCAGTGGGTACATTTCCTTTCTTGAAGACTTCGGTAACAGTCCTGGGTGTATATTCATTTGGCAAGAGGCCAGTGACTGGATCGACTTCCACTGAGACGATATTGGCCGGTTTTTTGAAATGGGTTATAGGCATATCTTTTACAACTGCCCGCATATAATCTCCCCAGAGCCGGGCTGCTTCAGAACTGGAGATGACTAAACCACCGCTGCCTTCCGGGTAGAGATAGTTTCCTTTTTCGTCTTTCTGATTATATTCCATGGGAATTGGATTATCTTCTCCAATCCAGATACAGGTTACCAGCTTAGGTGTGTAGCCTACATACCAGGCATCGGTATAATTATTGGAAGTACCGGTTTTTCCAGCTACCGGCTGGTTACCCAGCCTGGTCCGCCAGCCAGTACCACCGGCATCACTGACTACTGATTGCAGCATGCTGGTCATCAGGTAAGCATCTTCTTCCGAGAGGACAACCTTTTTTTCCGGATGGGCCTCATAGATGACCCGGTTGTGTTTGTCCAGCACCCTTGTTATGGCAATGGGTTCAACCAGGATGCCCTGATTGGCAAAAACACCATAGGCTGAAGCCATCTCTAAGGGAGTTACACCTTTATTTAAACCACCCAGTGCTATGGAGAGACGGTCTTCATGGCGGTCAGCTGGCTGTAATGTGCTGATGCCCATTTTTTCTGCGGTTTTGATAGTTTCAATGACCCCTACTTCTTTGATCAACTGAACAGAAGCACTATTCAGAGAGAGCTTTAGAGCATCCCGTAAACTGACCAGTCCGTAATACTGGTTGCTGAAGTTATTTGGCCAGAGGCGCAGTGGTTCATTTTTGCCCCCTGCCACACTTATAGGCATATCATTGATAATGGAGGCCGGTGACCAGCCTTTCCTGATAGCTGTGGCAAAGACAAAGGGTTTAAAGGCCGATCCCGGTTGTCTGACTGCCTGGTAAGCCCTGTTGAATTGGTCATTACCCCGGCCGCCAACCATGGCCTTTATTTCGCCGGTAGTAGGATCCAGTGTAACTATAGCCAGCTGTGGCTGCAATTTATTGGCTGTGTTTTCCCTTTCGATAGAGGGAAGATATTTCTGTTTTTCCGCATTTTTTACTGCTTCTTCAGCCTTTCTCTGGATTTCCGGATCCAGGGTGGTATAGACCTTTAAGCCACCACTATAAACCAGTTGGGCACCAAATTTTTCGATTAATTGATCCCTGACATAACGGATAAAGTAGGGAGCAAATTCCTCCTGCTCTGGTTCCTGTTTCTTCAGGACAATTTCATAGTTTTTGGCCTCCTGGGCTTCTTCAGCAGTGATATAGCCCATTTCTGCCATCCTGTCCAGAACCAGGTTCCGCCGGTTGATGGATGCCTCATAATTCCTGAAGGGGGAATAGATATTTGGCCCCTTTGGCAAACCGGCAATGAGGGCACATTCACTGAGGTTTAATTCCCAGACATTTTTACCAAAGTATTGCAGGGAAGCAGCCTGGACTCCATAGGCGCTGTGGCCAAGGAAGATCTCATTTAGATACATTTCCAGGATTTCCGGTTTTGTATATAATCTTTCAAACTGCATAGCAAGATATGCTTCCTGGATCTTTCTATAATAGGAGATATCCTGGCGATCCAGTAAAACAGTTCCTGCCAGCTGCTGGGTAATTGTACTGGCGCCGTGCGGCCTTTGTCTCTGTTTGATGATATTTGTTACAAAAGCCCTTGCAATCCCCCAGAAATCTATACCATGGTGGACGTAGAAGTTATTATCTTCGATGGCAATAATGGCGTTCTGAAGGTGGATGGGAATTCGTTCAAGGGGTACAACGATTCTATTCTGCTGGTAAAGCTTGGTTAAAAGTTGTCCATCGGCACTATAGATAAAGGTGGCTTCACTGGCTCCCTTGTAAGTGGAAATATCAGGTGTATCCTTAATTATATAGGTAAGGGCGCCGATAGCTAAGCCGAAAAATAAGGCGATGAACAGAATAATGGATGATAGTAATAATTGCTTTCTCTTCACGGTCCAGTTCCCCTTTCTTTCTATATCTTCTATTATAACATATAAATATAAAAAATAATACACCTGTCCAGGCACACTTTCAGGTTAGTCACATATACTATATACGTGGAGGGATTTTATGAAAGGGCTATTCCTTAAACTTAATTTCTGGCGGATATCTATAGTCTTCGTATTGGTTCTCTTTTTATTTTTTCTGCTGATACATAAGACAATTACACCCATATTTTTCAATCTGGCCGAAGTTGAGGTACATAATATTGTCAATGAGGTAATTAATAAGGCTGTAGGTAGAGAGGTGGAAAATCTATTATATCAGGATATGGTCAACTATATCTACAATGAACAGGGAGAAATCGTCCTGATTCAGCCTAACATAGCCTTTATCAATAGATTTACTACCAATCTTTCCCTGGCCATACAGCGGGAACTCCAGGGGATAAGCCGGGAGACAGTAGCAGTACCCATGACCAGAATCCTGGGGATCGATATTCTGGCTGCCTATGGGCCGGAGTTGAAGATGAGGATTATTCCGGCCGGCTATACTGTGCCTCCCCGGCTGGTGGATAGTTTTTCCACAGCAGGAATCAATCAAACCAGGCATAAGATTTATCTCAGCCTGACTGCGAAGGTGAAGCTGATTGTACCCTTTAAAAGTAGAACTATTGATGTCCATGCGGATGTACCTGTGACAGAAGTGGTGATTTTAGGCCGGGTGCCCCAGGTCTATGTGGGAATGAATCAGGAAGGTTTTACAGGTATTTTGGGCGGTACAGGAAATAAATAATTTAAAAGCATTCGGGCATAATAAAGGTGATGGAGATAGACGATGGTCTTGAAGAAATAACGTAGGAGGTATATAGATGAAGAAAAATGGCCTGATGACGGGAGTAATAATCGGCGGGATTCTCGGTATAACAGTTTCTGTATTGGGTATGAGGAAGTTTAAAGGCAAGGCTGGAAAAAATACGGAGGGGGAAAGTCAGGCTGAGAATATCCAGTTGAAACCCATGAGTGAAGAGAAACAGGAAAGTAGTGATATGAAAGAAGATACAGTGGCAGAAAATAATGGGTCAGATAGCGGGAATAAGTGCGAATGTAGTGAAGAAACAGGTAACAGGTCTACTTCTGAGAATAAGCCGGGTTCAGAGGAGACAGCGGAAAAGACAACCAACCTGGCGGAGGAGAGCAGGGATACGGCAAGGGAAGAACAGATGAAAGCAAAGCAGGAAGGAAACTTCATGATGGAGGACATTGCGGCGAAGATAAGCTTTAGCCAGAAGATAAGCCAACTGGAAGAGGCCCTGAAGAAACTACGGGAAGAAAATATGCAATAAGATGGTGAAAATTATAGATGTTTAAATTGAAGGAAAAGGAGTTGAAAACAGGCATTATGCTCCTGGCTATTGGGAGCATAATTTACTTTTTGCTGAAGATAAGGGTGGTTCTGTTACCATTCATTGCCGGTGTATTATTGGCCTATCTCCTTTATCCTATCCTGGATTTTTTAAAGAAAAAGAAGGTTCCGGGTACCTGGGCTGTCTATATCCTGGCCCTGATTTTTTTATTGTTTTCCCTGGTCTTTGCTTTTGTCCTGGTGCCGGCTTTTCTCAATGAATTGTCCGGTTTATCCAGTACTTTACCGGAATATATCCAGACTATTAATGATTTCATCAGCAGGGTTAACCGGGAGTACCGCAGGGTAGAGATGCCTTCTACGGTAAAGGAAGCCCTGGACAGGAGCTTAAAAAAAGCAGAGGAACACTTAATCGATTTCCTGGAGTCTTTTACTGATAAGCTTATCAACGGAATTTCTTCCTTTTTTACCTTATTGCTTGCCCCGGTAATAACCTATTATATTTTAAAAGATCTGGACAGGCTGAAAAAAGGTATTATCAGGTGGATACCGGCAAGGCAGAGGGATTTATTTTATTATCTGGGCAGCGAGGTCAATGAGGTCATTCTGGGTTATTTCCGGGGACAGGTCTGGCTGAGTGCTATTGTGGCTATCCTATCTACTATTGCCCTTCTTATTTTAAAAATTCCCTTCAATATTATACTGGGCCTTTTTGTTGGCTTCAGCAACATGATTCCCTATATTGGCCCCATAGTAGGCAGTATTCCGGCCATCTTTCTGGCTTTGCTCAAATCCCCGGGTAAGGCTTTCAGTGTTGTTGTATTATTTTTTCTCATCCAGCAGCTGGAGAATAGTTTTATCAGTCCGCGAATAATCAGTAAAGAAGTGGGGATTCATCCACTGGTGGTAATCTTTTCCCTGCTGGTAGGCGCTGAATTGCTGGGTTTCTGGGGCCTTCTCCTGGCCGTCCCCATTGCCGGCTCCCTGAAGGTCATCGCCAGGATCCTCTACAGGGAATTTTTTGCCTGGGAAGAAACAGTGGGGAAGGGTGAAAATAGCTAAAAAGGACAGGCTCTTAATTGACAAAAAGTTTTATTTCCTGTATTATTTAAATAAGTATTTTTCAGGTATTCCAGCTTAATTACATATTTAATAAATCCTATTAAATTATATTAAATCATGAATTTCCATTAAAGTTATTTCACAAAAGTTTATACTGGAAATTTACGGGAGGTTAGTTCAGGATGGTAATGACAGGAGATGAAATACGTAAAGCTTATCTGGATTTTTTTGCTGAAAAGGGACACCTGGTCCTGCCCAGTGCACCATTGATACCGCAAAATGATCCGAGTATTCTGTGGATTAATGCAGGGATGGCTCCCTTTAAAGCATATTTTAACGGGGTTGAAGAACCACCCAGGAGAAGGATTGCCACCAGCCAGAAATGTATCAGGACAAATGATATAGAGAATGTTGGCCGTACAGACCGGCATCATACCTTCTTTGAAATGCTGGGTAATTTTTCTTTTGGTGATTATTTTAAAAAGGAAGCAATCTGCTGGAGCTGGGAGTTTGTCACAGAGGTTTTGAAACTGGATAAAAGCCGGCTCTGGGTGACAGTCTATAAAGATGATGATGAGGCCTTTAATATCTGGCGTGATGAAATAGGCCTGCCGGAAGAGAGGATCCTCAGGATGGATAAGGAACACAATTTCTGGGAGATAGGTACCGGACCCTGCGGGCCCTGTTCAGAGATCCATTATGACCGGGGTGAAGAGTATGGTACCGGCCCGGAAGATGTCATCGGCGGTGAGGGAGACCGTTTCCTGGAAATCTGGAATCTGGTCTTTACCCAGTTTAATAAGACAGAAGAGGGAGAATATCTGCCTTTACCACAGAAGAACATTGATACGGGGATGGGCCTGGAGAGGGTTGCCTCCATCTTACAGGGGGTTGACTCCAATTTTGAGACAGACCTGCTGAAACCCATGATCGATTTTCTGGTTGAAGATAGTGGTATAGAATATCTGCAGGATGAGGATACTAAAGTAGCCTACCGGGTTATTGCCGATCATAGCCGCGGCATAACCATGGCTATTTATGATGGTGCTTTACCCAGTAATGAGGGAAGAGGGTATGTAATCAGGCGTATTTTACGTCGGGCTCTGCGCTACGGCCGGAAATTGGGCTATAATGAGCCATTCCTATACCGGATGGTACCGGTGGTAATCAAAGCAATGCAGGGCGGATATCCGGAACTGCAGGAAAAAGAGGAATATATCCAGCGGGTGATCAGGGCCGAGGAAGAACGATTCCTGCAAACTCTTGACCAGGGCCTGCATTTAATCGATGAAATGATCAGTGAACTCAAAAGAAACGGGAAGAAACTTTTGTCTGGTATAGATGCCTTTAAACTCTACGATACTTATGGTTTTCCGCTGGACTTGACCAGAGATGTTCTGGCAGAAGAAGGCCTCAGTGTTGATGAGGAAGAATTTGAACTGGAGATGGAAAAACAACGGGAAAGGGCCCGTCAGGCCAGGGAGGAAACCGGATTCAGTGCTTCAGAAGAAGAGATATTCTATAGAAGTCTCCTGGAAAAATATCAGCTGGAGTTTACCGGTTATGAACACCTGAATGAGAGCACAGAGATAATTGCTATTGTCAAAGATGGGCAGGAAGTTGACCGGGTAGAAGCAGGCGAGAAGGCCAAACTGGTCCTGGCGAAAACTCCTTTCTATGGTGAGAGCGGCGGACAGGTTGGCGATAAGGGGCTTATCCGTTTTGCTGATAATCTGGCCACTGTTTATGATACCAGAAAAGAGGCCGGGATTACTGTCCATTATATTGAAGTAGAGAAAGGCAGCTTCAGCAAGGGAGACGCTGTAGAGGCCAAGGTATATGATGATCTGCGCCAGGCCACTGCCCGGAACCATTCAGCAACACATCTCCTGCATAAGGCCCTGAAGGAGGTCCTGGGTGAACATGTCAACCAGGCCGGTTCACTGGTAGAGCCTGACCGCCTGCGTTTTGACTTTAATCATTTTAATGCCTTAAGCAAGGCCGAGCTGAAGGAGATTGAAAAGAAGGTCAATGCTGCCATCCTGGCCAACCTGGATGTTGATATAATTTTAACAGATATGGAACAGGCTAAAAAGCTAGGAGCTGTTGCTCTCTTTGGAGAGAAATATGGAGATGTAGTCCGGGTTGTTTCTATGGGCGATTATTCGACGGAGCTCTGTGGCGGTACCCATGTGAAGGCTACCGGAGCCATTGGTTCTTTCAAAATTTTAAGTGAATCCAGCATTGCTGCCGGAGTGCGCCGGATTGAAGCCATTACCGGTGAAGAGGTGCTTCGTTATATTGCTGGCCAGGAAGAAAAGGTAGAGAAAGCCGCAACCCTGCTGAAGACTACACCGGATAACCTTCTGGAGAGGATTGAAGCTTTACAGGCCAGGGAAAAAGAACTGGAGAAGGAGCTTAAAGAATTGAAGGGACGCCTGGCCAGGACAGCCCTGGATGAGTTGCTGGAAAAAGTGGAAGAAGTAGATGGTATAAAATTACTGCGGACAGTAGTGGATGGACTGGATAATGAAGGTTTATTGAACCTGATGGATCAGTTGAAGGAGAAAATAGATTCCGGAATCATCGTCCTGGCTTCAAAGAGCGATGATAAGGCGGTTTTTGTGGCCAGAGTTTCTAAGGATCTGGTAGATAAGGGTTACCATGCCGGGAAAATTATCGGCCAGGTGGCCAAAATTGCCGGCGGCGGCGGTGGCGGCAGGCCGGATCTGGCCCAGGCAGGAGGCCGGGATGTTACAAAGATTCAGGAAGCCCTCGATCAGGTAACGGAGATTATAAAATAATTTATGGTGGAAAAAGGATTTTTCCTGCAAATCTAGAATATATACAGGGAATACATGGTATTTTTTGAATAAGAGGGAAAAGAAAACAAGCTGGAAAAGGATGTGAGTTTATGCCGGCAGATAATATTAATGATAAGACCATGCGGTTCAGCATTAATAAGGAAGAAATAAGTCGTACAGGCAGTATATTGAAAAAGGTCTATCAGGCTCTGGAGGAAAAGGGATATAATCCTATTAATCAGATTGTAGGCTACCTATTATCTGGAGATCCAGCCTATATTACCAGCTTTAAGGATGCCCGTACCATGATAAGAAGTATTGATCGGGATGAGATAATTGAGGAATTACTCCGTAGTTATTTAAAGAATCTTTAATTTCATTTTGAAAAAGTATAATTCAGGAGCAGACCGGGAAGAAATAATATGATGACTATTATACCCTGCATAGAGAGGAAGTCATTTGATTGAAAAAATATATATTTCTTTTCCCGGTATTCTTTCTTTTACTCAGCGGCTTTACAGAGGCATCAGGCCCTGAGCCAGGAGGATTTTTAACCCCTGGAAAATTGAATATGGTCTGGGTGATTTTAGATCAGGTTAGCCTGAGTGAGTTGGAAGAGGCCTATACTCCTCACCTGGATTATTTGCAAAAAAGAGGTGCTTTCAGTTTGATTAATGTCCGCACTGCTGGGGCGGTAGAAACTGAAAGCACTTATTTAAGCATTAACGCTGGAAATAGATGTCAGGGAAGTAAATTAACGCAAACAGCAGAAGTATATGGCAGGGGAGCGCGGAATGGGGAAATAGGTGTCCTGATTGATTTAAACCAGCATACGGATTATAATGCTGAACCGGGCCTGCTGGGAGAGTTGGCCAGGGAGAACAATGTACGGATTGCTGTACTGGGCAATAGTGATGCTAAGGACAGGAAAAACAGGAGTATTGTATCCATGGCCATGGACAGGGATGGATTTGTCCCCCTGGCCCGGATTGATGAGAGTATCCTGCAGGAGACTGCAGACCCCTGGGGATATGAGAGCAATTTTCAGGCCTATCTGGAGGTATTCAGGGAATTGAAGGAAGAGGCCAATGCTATCTTCATTGAGACTGGGGACATCAGCAGAATAGAAGATTATTTTTCTTCCATTAATAAAAATGATTTAAAGCGGGTGGAATATAAGCAGGCGGCCCTGGAAAGGATAGATGTTTTCCTGGGTTTATTGCTGGCTGGCCTTGATCTGGATGAAACTCAGCTGGCGGTCATCTCTCCTACCCCTCCACCGGCAGAAAGGGGTAACCGGCTGGGCTGGATACTGCTGGCTGGCCGTGAGGTGGAAGCAGGCTGGCTTTCTTCCACTTCTACCCGGCGGGCTGGAATCATAACCATTGCTGATCTCCTCTCTGTTTTTACTGGTGCTAATGGTATTGAGTATGGGACAGATTCCCGGGTTTATAGCCTGAGAGCGGAAAAGGAGCTGGACTGGCCTGCACTCCTGAGCCTTTACCGGGGAACTGTATTTATCTACAGTTTCCGTTCTCCCTATATCAAAACTTTTATATTCTTTCAGATTGTGGCCATTTTCCTTTCCCTTATTTATATGCTTTCCGGAAAAAGTAATTATATTGCCAGCAGAAAAAGTAGACTGGCAGGTATAATTTCAGGTGTTTTAACATATTTATTAATAGCAATACTCTTTCAACCTGTAAATTGCCTGTTGCTTGCCCTGTTGGAGATTGATTCTGAATATTACCTGCTTTTCTTTCTCCTGATTTTATTGCTTCTGGAATTCCTTCTCCTGCTGAGGCCTACAGGCAACAGGTTTTTGCATCTTTATATTATCACTGCCATCTTATTGCTTTTAATTACGGTGGACCTTTTCAATAATTACCGGCTCCTGGCTGATTCCCTGCTGGGGTATTCCTCTATCATAGGGGCCAGGTATTATGGCCTGGGAAATGAATACATGGGTTTCTATCTGGGAGCCTTTCTGGTCAATATCAGCCTTTTGATGGAGTTCTGGAAAGTGAAGAGGAAGTTGCAGCCTCTTTATAGCCTGCCCTTCTTTTTTTTAATCATATATATTATTGGCGGAGTAAACCTGGGAGCAAATTTTGGCGGAATGCTTACCGCAGTGCTGGCTTCGGCTGTAACTTATTATCAGTTCACTGAAAGCTGGAAACGGCTTAACTGCCGGGTCGGCCATTCCCGGCAGAAAGGCCTTTCCATAAAAAAATGGCCTTTTATCATTACAGGAATATTTATAATAGTTTTACTTCTCCTTCTGGATTACTGGGGTATATTGGGAAGGAGAAGCCATATCGGCCTTGCTGTGGAAAAACTATTGACAGGTGATTGGCAGTGGCTTAAGGGCACCATCCTCCGCAAATTGAGGATGAATCTAAGCCTGCTTAGATGGACAATCTGGACGAGGGTTTTGTTGGCAATGATGGTTTACCTTGTTTTCCTACAAAAAAAGCCTGTTCCGCCTTTGAAGGAATTCTTTATCCGTTACCCCTATATAAAGGCAGCCTTTCAGGGGGCCCTCTTTGGCAGCCTGTTGACCATGCTGGTTAATGATTCAGGGGTAGTGGCGGCAGCTACCCTCTTATTTTATCCGGTGATGAGCCTTTTATATTGCCTGAGAGCAGAGAACTAATAAAAAAGTTAAAAACTGCTAATAATATAAAGTGGAGGGGAGAAGCATGAGATTTCTGGACAAAATTTTATTCAATAAAGAGGATGATTGCTTTCGCTATTGCCTGGTCCTGGATATCGGTACAGAGTATTTAAAGGCAGCCTTGCTTGAATACAGGAAAGAGGAAAGAAATATTATTGCCTTCACCAGGGTTAAGCAGGATCATGGCAACATGGTGGGAGGAGCCATAACCAATATTAACGGTGTTGTTGAGAAAGCCAGGGAAGCTTTATTGAAGATAAAAGAATTTTCTCCTCACCAGACAAGACAGATGGTCTGTGGCATCGCCGGGGAGTTTGTCAAAGGGGTCCTTATTTCCCTGGATAAAGTAAGGGAGAAACCGGACCGCCGGATAGAAGACCGGGAGATATGGCAATTGGTCAAAGAGGGTGAGAGGCAGGCTCATGAGAAGGCCCAGAAGATGGCCGAGATGGAGACAGGAATCCGGGATGTAAAAATAGAGCTGATCCAGAGCAATATAGTGGAGATTAAGGTAGATGGCTATAAGGTGATGGATCCCTATCAGTTTCAGGGAAAGAACCTTAGTCTTACAGTCTTTTATACCTTTGTGCCCCTGGTACAATTGGGTGCCCTGAATACGGTGACCAGTAAGCTTGGTTATGAGCTGGTGGCAGTGGTTCCGGAACCAATGGCTGTAGCGGAAGGTATTTTAAATGCCGAGTCCCGTGAATTTGGAGCAATCATCATTGATATCGGCGGCGGGACCACTGATATTGCCCTGATCAGAAATGGAGGGATTGAAGGAACCCGCATGTTTGCCATGGGCGGCCGGGCCTTTACCAGAAGTATTGCTGCAGAACTGAACCTTTCCCTGAAGGAAGCGGAAGAATTAAAGCTGGCCTATTCCATGGGGGAAAAGGTAAGGGATTATGAAAGGATAGATAAATTAATCAAGGCCGATTTACATATTATATATCAGGGTATTGAGTTGTCTTTAATGGAACTGGCCAGGGGGGAGATTTTACCGAAAAGGATTTACTTTTGTGGCGGGGGTAGTGCCATGAGAGGCCTGATCAGTGGTTTCCGGCAGCTTAACCCGGCCAGCAGGCTGCCTTTTGGACAAAATCCCCTGATTAAGCTATTGAGAGGTAAGGATATAGAAGGGGTAGAGGATGAATATTCTCTGCTGGAAGGGGTTGAGCATAGTACTCCCAGGGCCCTGGCCTATTGTGCCGGCAAATTTCTTTCTGATGAGAGGAGAATGATGAATATTGAGAGTCAGAGGCTATAGGATTTTTTACATTGATGAGGAGTCCAGTATCAAGGATTTAGTAGAATTAATCGAAAGTACAACTGCTGTGCGGATGGCCCTGGTAATAAAAAATAGCCGGCTGCTCTTAAATAGTACTGTAAATTTGAAATTAATCAAAGAATATGCCAGAAAATATAAAAAGGAGATTGTCTTTGTTAACCCGGACCCAGTCAATGTGGGACAGATAAATAGAGAGGGTTTTCAGATTTACGAAAACCTGAATGCCCTTGACAGGGATGAACCCCTTGGTAAAGCCGGAACGGGGAAAATAGCCAATGGAAAGAAAGAAAGCCATGGGGTGAAAGAAATTGACGGGACAACAGGAGTTATTGGGGACAAAGAAGCCTGTGGAAATGAAACCCTTGCTGCTGCTGAAAGTAGTAGCAGGTGGAGGTGGTTTATGACTACCCTATACATTCTTTTAGCCCTGTTGATCTTTGGCCTGGCCTATCTATATTTTTTCTACCCGACAGCCACGGTAGAGGTAAAACCGGTGATCAGGACTGCCAGCCAGGAAATCAGCCTAATTGCTTCCACTGAACAGAACCGGATCGACTGGCAAAATCATATTTTACCCTTACATCCGACCCAGATTGAAATCAGTGGGGAAGAAGAGTTCCGGACTACCGGTTATAAGATGATTGGTGAGACACCGGCCCGGGGAATTGTCAGGTTTATCAATGAAAGGCAGGAAGAGGTAAAGATAATGGCCGGTACCGTCCTTGTGGCTGATAATGGCCTGAAATACCGTACCATGGAAGATATTATTATTCCACCTACAATGGTAGATTATCTGATGAATGTACCGGTAGGTATGCGGGCCGGCCAGGCCGATGTGCAGGTGGAATGTTTGACTGCCGGCAGCAGCGGGAATATAGGCATTGGGCGGATCAGCAATCTGGAAAGCCCCTTATCTGATATTCATGTGATAAATCCAGAACCCATTACTGGGGGAACGGACCGGAGGATTTCCATCGTCAGTGAAGAGGACCTGGAAAAAGGGGAAAAACTCCTGGCGGAAGAACTGAGAGGCAGGTTGTTCAGCAAGATCTACCAGGAATTAGGTGGGAATTACCGGATTGTTGAAGATTCTTTATCTTTTTTTGATGAGAGATATGAGTTTAGCCATCGGGCCGGTGAGGAGGCAGATACTTTGCTCATCAAGGGTAGCCTTCAGGCCAGCGGTTACCTGATTAAAAATAATGAGCTGGACCGTTTACTTACGCGCATCTTTCAGGAAAATTTGCCGGAAAACCTGCAGCTGACCAGTTCGGGAATAAATGTAGATACAATTCAGCTTGAAGAAAGGGAAGATAAGTTGTATAATATAAGAACAAAAGTTGAAGCACCGGTCATGACTGTTATTGATACCAACAGTCTGGCCAGGAATCTTTTGGGGCTGGATCTGGAGAAAGCCCAGGTAGTACTGGAAGGAATCAGTGATATTGAGGATTACAGGATAGAGAGTCAATCCAGTAGGTTGCCTGCCATGGGTTTTGCCATAAAGGTAGTCATCAATCAGCCAGAAGAAAGGATGGTTTTCAAACTCATCGATTAGTTGGAGGAGATAGGTTTTGCGTTACATGGGACTGGATTTTGGTGATAAAACCATCGGTATAGCTATCAGTGATGCCCTGGGCTGGACAGCCCAACCCAAGGCTGTGATCAGGAGAAGGAACCTGACTGATGATTTTGCTATACTGAAAGAATATATTGAGAAATATGATGTCCAGGAGATTATTGTCGGACTGCCCATCAATATGGATGGCACGGAAGGTATCCGGGTTAAAAGGACAGAGGAGTTTGTCAACTTTCTCAGGAAAAGAGTGGATATTCCGGTACAGGTCTGGGATGAACGCCTCACTACAAAACAGGCTGAAAATATCCTCCTGGAGGCAGATCTGAGCAGAAGAAGGAGAAAAGAGGTTATTGATCAAATTGCAGCCAGTATTATTCTACAGAATTATCTGGATGCAAAATATAATAAAGGAGTTGAAATGAATGGCGAATGAAGGAACATTCTGGATTGACGAAGAAGAAGGCTTGTTGGTAATCAAGGATATTGATGGGGATGAGGAGAGATTTGTCATTGAGGAAGAGCTGTTTATAGAGGATAATAGATATCTGATTCTTGTACCGGAGGAAGATATCGAGGATGAAAATGCCGAAGCCTTTGTTTTGAAGATAGTCGATGATGAAGAAGAAGATGTACTTATTGTTGTCGATGATGATGAAGAATTTGAGATGGTCAGGGAACACTATGAAAGTTTACCATAAAAGAAGAAAATTTTAAGGGGATTTAAGGGTCTTTTATCAACCAGGTAAAGACCCTTAAATTTTTTTAATTTATCTGGTATAATAAGATGTAATGACTAGACCGGGGAGTGAAAAGGTGAGAAGGAACGAACTAATATACATTATTATTGTAATTATACTTGCCATTAGCATAAAACTGGTAGATCTGATGGGGCCTAATAATCTGGAGATAGAAAAGCAAATCATTATAAAAAGCGGCTCTACGGCCAGACAGATAGCTGAAGAGCTATACAGGCAGGAAATTATTAAATCCAGGGTCTTATTTAATCTTATTATAAATTTTAAAGGACTGGAAAACAGCCTGAAAGCCGGTGCGTATAATATAAAGCCTGAATATAACTTACTGGATGTTATAGATCTGCTGGCCAGTGGAAGGGTGGCTACCTTCCGGGTTACAATTCCGGAGGGCTATACAGTGGAGGAGATTGCCAGGAGGCTAGCTGTCCTGACTTCCTATAGTGAAGAGGAATTTTTGAGATATGCCAGGGTCAATCCAGGGAAGGATTATTTAAAGGACGATGAGAATATCATTTATCCCCTGGAAGGCTTCCTTTATCCCGATACTTATATAATCCCCACTGAATATAAACCGGAGGAAATCCTGAGAGTTATGCTTTCTGTCTTTGAGTCCCGCTGGCTGGAGAGAATCAGGACAGCACTTGATCCTGCGGGGGAGAAGGAGGCAGATCTGGAGGTAAATAGAGAAGTTGTCAGCGGCTATAGTATACATGAGATTATTACCATTGCTTCCCTTATTGAAAAGGAGGCCAAACTGGATGAGGAGAAACCCCTGGTAGCGGCAGTGATCTATAACCGGCTGAGAATGAATATGTATCTCCAGATTGATGCCTGTATACAATATATACTGGGAGAGAGGAAAGAACGGATTCTATATAGTGATCTGAGGATAGATTCACCTTACAATACCTACCTGTATCCTGGCCTGCCGCCGGGACCTATTGCCAATCCCGGGGCTGAATCCATCAAGGCAGCTTTGAATCCTGCTGATGTGGATTATTTATTCTATTTTGCCCTGAGTGATGGCAGCCATGTCTTTACCAGGAGCTATAGTGAACATCTGCGGTTACAGAATGAAATGAGGAGATAGGATGAGTGATAGTATTTTCATTCCACATAAGGATGCCCTATTGCTGGCCATGGAGGAAAAGGCCAGAAAGGACTATATTCCCATCATCAAAGCAGAGGTGGGGCAATTTCTGCAGATATTGATCAAGGCGATAAAACCACGGCGGATCCTGGAGATTGGCACAGCTATTGGCTATTCAACCATCTGGATGGCCAGGGCCATGGCAGAGGATACAGAGCTGGTTACCATTGAAAAGGATGAGGAGATGTATCTGCAAGCCAGGGAGAATTTCCAGGCGGCCGGCCTGGCAGATAAGATCAGGCCAAAATTTGGTGATGCCCTGGAAGTATTGCCCTATCTGGGGGGAGAATTTGATTTTGTCTTTATTGATGCGGCCAAAGGGCAATATTTGAACTACCTGGAACTGGTACTGGATCTGGTCCCTGTGGGCGGCCTGATTATTGCGGATAATGTCCTTTACCGGGGCTATGTGAGGAAATCCGGGCAGATAGCCCACAAGAGGAGGACCATGGTCAGGACCTTACAGGAGTATATTGAGGTAATTCAGGAACATCCCTGCCTGGAGAGCATTATCCTTCCCCTGGGCGATGGACTTGCCTTGAGTGTAAAGAAGAGTTATATAAATTAAGAAGGTTTGTGTAAATGATGTTATAGATAAAATAAAAATGATAGGGATAGAAAGGAAAATACCATTATGGTTGAGAGAAATATAGATATGGAAGAGAAAAATATAAAAAGGCAAAATACCGGCCCGGCCGGGAATAGGGTTGAACTGCTGGCCCCGGCCGGAAACCTGGAGAAATTAAAGATAGCCATCCTTTTTGGTGCTGATGCTGTCTATTGTGGCGGCTATAATTACGGCCTCCGGGAGGGGGCAGATAATTTTACCATGGAGGAATTAAAGGAGGCTGTGGAATTTGCTCACCGGCATCAGGCCAGGGTTTACGTTACCGTGAATATGATTCCCCATAATGAAGATCTGGTTGGCCTTCCGGAATACCTGCACCAGCTGGAAGAGCTGGGGGTAGATGCCCTGATTGTTTCTGACCCGGGAGTTATAAGTATTGTCAAAGAGGAAGGCATCAAAGTACCCCTGCATTTAAGTACACAGGCCAATACGGTGAACTGGGCCAGTGTACGATTCTGGCAGGAACAGGGTATAGAGCGGATAATCCTGGCCCGGGAGCTTTCCCGGGAAGAAATTAAGGAGATCAGGGAAAAGACGGAAATAGAGCTGGAGATGTTTGTACACGGAGCCATGTGTATTTCCTATTCCGGCCGCTGTCTATTGAGTAATTACATGGCTGCCCGGGATGCTAACCGGGGCATGTGTGCCCATTCCTGCCGCTGGAAGTATTATCTGGTAGAGGAGAGGAGGCCGGGACAATACTTCCCTATATTTGAAGATGAGCATGGAACCTATATCATGAATTCAAGGGATCTCTGCCTCATCGAACATATACCGGAAGTAATCGGGACCGGTGTCAACAGCCTGAAAATAGAGGGCAGGATGAAGAGCCTCCATTATGTGGCTACAGTTACTTCTGTTTACCGTAAAGCCCTGGATTCCTATTATCAGGATCCTGAGAATTATAGATTCAGGGAAGAGTGGCTGAAAGAACTGCATAAGATAAGCAATCGGGATTATACCACCGGTTTCTTTTTTAATCGTCCCGGCCCGGAAGCTCACAACTACGGAACATCATCCTACCAGCGGGATTATGATTTCATGGGTGTTGTCCGGGATTTCGTGCCTTATAAAGGGGAAAGCAGGTCGGGGGATTCTCCGGCAGAGGGGGATTCATCTGCAATCGGGGAGGCCCTGGTGGAAGTGAGGCACAAGTTTTTCAGAGGAGACCGCCTGGAAATATTTGGCCCGGACTGTGACCCCTTTGAAGTGGACTTAAACTATATCATCAATGAAGAAGGGGAAGAGGTAGAGGAGGCCGGCCGTGCCCGGGAACTTATCCGGATTCCCGTTACCCGTGAAGTTAAGCCTTTTTATCTTGTAAGGAGGGAGAAAAACTGACATGGATAGAGGAGCCAGTCAGGAAACCAGCAGGATTACCATCAGGGTTCCCAGGGAAGAAATTGTCTTTGTGGATATGCTTTTCAAAGCCTATGAAGGCCTGGCCCTGGCAACGATAGACAGGGAGACCAGCGGGCTGATCCACCTGGATGTGACTCAGGGAACCAGGCCAGATGTGCTGGCTATATTAAAAGATTTGCAGGATAGAATGCCTCTGAGCATTATAGAAGAAGGAGTTTAATCTTACAAAATATGTATATAATATAACACAAAATCAAGGCCCACCTCATATATATATTTTAGAGCCATTTATGGGGGAGGTGGGTCTTTTTTGATAGCCATATTGGCCAGTCTCTTAAAGGGATATCTCTTACTTGTTTCCTATATCAGAAATGGTAAGGTTTTTCCTGAACCATTGAGTCCGGAAGAAGAAGAAAAATATCTGCAACAAATGCAGGAAGGGGATGAGAGGGCCCGCAATATTTTAATTGAAAGGAATCTAAGGCTGGTAGCCCATATTGTGAAGAAATATGATTCCCACCATACAGACAGCGAGGACCTGATTTCCATCGGGACCATTGGTTTAATAAAGGGAATCAATACCTATGATAATAATAAGAGCACCAAACTGGCTACCTATGCTGCCCGTTGTATTGAAAACGAGATCCTGATGTATCTGCGTTCAACGAAGAAATTAAACAATGAAACCATGCTGCAACAATCCATTGGTTCAGATACAGAAGGGAATGAGATAACGCTACTGGATATACTGGAAGCAGACGATGATTCGGTAATAAATAAGGTGGAAAAGCTATTAAATGAAGAGAAGTTATATGATAAGATAGAGGAATTGTCTGAACGGGAGAGAAATGTTATCAAGCTAAGATATGGTTTGATTGATGGCAGACAATTAACCCAGAGGGAGGTTGCAGCTATTTTAGGTATTTCCCGTTCCTATGTCTCCCGGATAGAGAAAAAGGCGGTGGAGGATCTGGCCCGTATGTTCAGGGAATAGAATCTCCAATAAAAATAACCCGGATTTCTGCAGATATCCGGGTGTTTTGCTATCTTTTTTTCTATGGTTTTCTATATGCTATAATGGGCTTGTTATTACTGGATATTTCATAATTTATATTATTAAGGATAAGTGAGGATTCAATATCATTGACACTATAAACCAGGATATATCTATATAAACTATTTTGATTTGAGCCAGTAGCTTCTTCCAGGGAGAATAAAAGGTTATTAACTTTATTTTCTACAATTGTCCTGGTTTCAGTACCCTTTCTCATTATAAGGGAGCCATCATCAAGGTAGATATAGTTATAACTATTGTCTATGGGATCTGGCAAAGAATCCAGCAGATGAATTTCTATGGCATTGGCCAATTCATTCCTGAAATATGTCTGTACGAGTAATAAATCAGTTTGCTTTTGAGCAATATTCTGGGCCTGATTATGGCCCAGAAAGGAGAAAGCAAACAGGGAATAAAAGGCTAATCCCAGTAGCCCCAGAATACCAATAACTGTCAGTAATTCTACAGTAGTAAGGCCATCCTCGTTTTGTAGTATTTTGTTAACTCTATGCATCAGGTATCACAACCTCAAAATATTCCAGTATAACCCCATTGACCTCTTCCTGGATCAATTGGCCATTGACTGTTATACTGACTTCATCGGATTTTCCTTCGTTGAATATAATGGTTATTGTATCTGAACCAGTATTATCATAGTTTAGAATGGCTTCATTGAGGTTAAAATGGGCAGTGTTTATATCCTGGCTTTTCTGGCTACTGAGCTGGAGTCCAAAGGCTCCATTCATAAAAGCAGAAGTCAATGTGAGCCCGACAACGGCAAAGATTAGAATTGTGAGGATAATTTCAATAAGGGTAAAACCATCATCTCTGTGTAGCATAATATCTTTCTCCTCCTTTATCGCCAGATTCTCCGGTAACTTTCTTCAGTCTCAAACCCCAAATCTTCAGGATCTATATCTTTTACACTCTCATCATAAATAATACTGGTACCACCTGACATATATATGTTTTTACCAATTACCGCTCCTCTGGTTTTTCCACTACCTTCGTATATTATATCTGCATTGGGTGCATATATAGTTCTAACAATTGCAGAGGCATCGCCACTGATTGTGATTTTATTCCCACCACTGGTTATATTACCGATAATACCCCCGCTGCCACTGATTTCGATATCTGCCTTTTCTACATAGACATTGCCGACAAATTTGGTTGCTCCGGCGGGATTCAAGGTTTGATTGCCACTGTAATATAGAAAGACATTGTCAGGATTACCGTTTTCATTGACTTTACCAGCACCACTAAGGTCAAATTTATCACTGATATACAGGATTAATTTACCTGAACCATACTTGTTTATAGTTACCTTACCAGCACCTGAGACAGTGAACTCATTTGCTCTAATTATAAAATCGTCATCATATATATTTATGATCAGTTCACTCTCAACTACGATTTTATCATACCAGCCACTGCTATAAAGATAATGGGGCGGGGAAGGGTTCCAGCCAGCAGTATAGGTACCTGGAAAATAGGGTAAATCTTCAGGAAAATCCGGGTAGGGTGGTAGTGGGAATTCTAATTCCTCTGGTAAATTATGTATATCAACATCAAGCTTATACCAGTCAGGTTTTTTTACTGTAGTTTCTGAATCACCTTCAGGCCCGATATACATGTCACCTTCAAAACTGGGATTACCCCCGGCAAAGTCTATACTTCCTTCACTGGATTGGTTTGTTCCAATATTCCCTCTAACGTAAGGACTACCTGTCATACTTATTTTACCGGTAGCAAAGGCTGCATAATCAAAGGAAGGAAAATAGCCCTTGATTTTGCTTAATTCAAGCATGACCATTCGGGTATAATTGTCAACCTTTCCCAGTGAATTTATAATTATTTTTTCCCCTGCCTGTTGTACTTCAACTTCAAATTGTCCTATGCTGAGTGGAGTAGGAGAAGAGCTTTTGCCTTTCAGGTCTTCAGGCTTAACGAGGGAATTTTCTATGGCACTGGCTACAGCATTAGCTCCTGATTTAGCGATATAATATGCTGCCAGTTCTTTTTCTGCCC